>JACRBR010000359.1 GCA_016213125.1 Chloroflexota bacterium
GAAGAAGCTGAAGGAGACGCGCGAGAACGTCGATCGCGTCCGCATGCTGGTGCGCGAGATCGAGCCGCGCATCAACCAGCTCGAGCGGCAGGCTGGGCGGGCGGTGAAGTACCGAGACCTGGCGCAGGAGCTGGCCTCGACACTTCACGTCTACTACTCGCACCAGTGGCAGGACGTGAACGACCAGCTGCTGGCAGCGATCACGACTCATGATCAGCGAAACGAACAGTTCCAGCACGTGCAGAGCGACGCGAAGGCGCTCGATGATGGCCTCTCGCAGCTGCGGGCGGCCATCGACGAGCGGAAGCGCGAGATTGGCGAACGCGAGCGGCAGCTCCGCAGCCTGGAGGACTACGCACGGGACCTGGAACGCCGCGTCGCGCTGGATGGCGAACGCGGGAACATGCTGACGGCGCGCGTAACGGAACTCACCGCTGAGATCGCATCCCTACACGCGGATGTCGCGGCGCAGCAAACGGAAGCGCCCATCGCCGACACGTCGGAGCTCGAGGCGCGGCTACAGGCCGCGAGAGACGAGCTGGCGGCGCAGCGCGAACGGCTGGACGCCATTGACCACGAGATCGCGCAGCTCCAACGCTCGGCGATGACGCACGAGCAGGAGGCGGCAAGAGCGCTCGCTATTGCTGAGGACCTGGACCGGAGGGTGAACGAGGCAGCCGATGCGATGGCGCGGCTCAGGCGAGAGCGCGACGCCGCGGTGGAAGAGCGGCGGAAGCTGGTGAACGAAGAGACCGCCCGGCGCCAGGAACTCGTTCGTCTGCAGGCAAACGCCGCCGAAGCGGCCCGGGCCGTCGCGCGCGAGGGAGAAGAGCGTCAGCGAGAGGCGCGGATGCTGACGCTCTACCGGGAGCAGCAGCAGGCGGCGGACGTGGAGCTGCGTGCCTTGCGGCAGCAGATCGAGAAGGCATCGGCGCGGCTGGAGATCCTGGAGGAGCTGGACGTGCGGCCCCAGGCGCCGGACGCCGGCATACGCGCGGTGCTGGAGGCGGCCGGCCACCTGCCGCGCGACCTGACGATGCCTGACATGGAGCTGCGCGGAGTCGTAGGTCTCGTGCATCAGCTGGTACGCAGCATCCCTTCCGGGCTGGAGCAGGCGCTCGGCGTCGCGCTGGCCGAGAACTACTACGCGGTCGTCTTCGAACGCGAAACCGACATGCACGCGGCGGCGAAGTTCCTGCTGGAGAACGACTTCGGGCGAGTGACCATGTTCGCTCTGGACTCCTTCCAGGAGCATCGCCCGCTGCACATCATCAAGGAGCGAGGCGTCCTGGGCGTGGCGTCGGCCATGGTGCGCTGCGACTCGAAGCACCGCAAGCTCATCGACACATTGCTGGGGCGCACGGTGGTGGTCGATAACATCGACCTGGCGCGCCGATACATCCGCCGCGGGCTCGCGAACGCGGTGGCAACGCTGAACGGCATCCTCATTCGCCCGGTAGGGTCGATGCTAGCGGGAGCGCCATCGGCCGAGCGCGCGGCGTTCGCGCTGGAGCGCGAGGCCGGAGAGCTGCCGGAGGAGCTGGCGCGGCTGCGACCGCTGATCGAGCAGAAGGAAGCGGCGCTGGAAGAAGCGCTCCGGCGCCAGGCCGAGACGGAGCAGCGCCTCGATGCGCTGGCGGCGAGCGTCGATGCGGCGCGCGAACGGCGGGCGCAGCTTGACACGCAGGTCGCAGCTGCGCAGGCGGAGCTGGCGGCATATGCGCCGCGACTGCGCGATCTGGCGGAAGCGATCGAGGAGCGAGAGGCGCAGATCGCTGAGACGCAGTCGGGGCAGGAACGAGACGCAACGCAGGCTGCAGCGAAGGCAGAGGCAGCGCGTGAGGCCACCGCGCGGGAACAGCAGGAGCGCACTCGGCTCGCATCGCTGGAACAGGAGCGCGCGCAGTTGCTGGCGCAGGTGGCCGAGCTGGCAGCGCAGGTCGCCCATCTGGACGGAGAGCTGCGCACCGAACGCAGCGCGACGCAGGGCGAACGGCTGGCGCTGGAGCGCATGCAGAAACTCATCGCGCAGAAGGAAGAACAGCAGCAGAAGGCGCAGGAGGAGGCGCAGGCCGTCGGCTCCAGGCTGACGGCGGCGCAGCGCGAGCTGAGTGAGAAGAACGTCGAGGTCGAAGCGCTCCGGTCCGACCTGGAGCCCGCGCGGCAGGAGCTGTCGCAGCTCGAATCCCGCGAGCGCAGCATGTCGGCGCAGCTCGCCGAATCAAACGAGAAGCTGCGTTCCGCGGAGCGCGCCTTAATCGATGCCGAAAATGACGTCCGCGTCCGCCGCGACGAGCTGGAGACGCTGAGGACGACGCTGGAGACCGAGGGCTTCGTCGCTACCGCCGACGGAGAGGTGCAGCGACTCCCCGATCCGGACCCTGAGCCGTCGGTGGAAGAGGCGTATGTCGCGACGACCGGGGAACCGCCGTCGTGGATGCGAACTGACGATGGTGAACCCGACCTGCCGCCGGTGCGTGGCGGCGCCGCTGTCGACGTGGCGGAGCTTCGGGACCGCATCGCCGAGCTGCGGGGCCAGATCCGCGGCCTGGGTCCCATCAACGAAGAGGCGGCCACCGAGTACGGCGAGAGCCGCGAGCGCTTCGACTATCTGACCGCGCAACTCACCGATTTGTCGGTGGCCGAGGAAGAGTTGATGGGCGCGGTGGGGCAGCTGGACCGCGAGATCCGGGAGAAGTTCCGCGAGACGTTCAAGGTCGTGAACGCCGAGTTCGAACGCTACTTCAGCGCCTTCTTCCGCGGCGGGACCGCCCGTCTCGAGCTGGGGGAGGTCGATGAAGATGGGCTGCCGGGCATCGAGATCTACGCGCAGCCGCCGGGTAAGAAGCTGGGGTCGCTGGCGCTGCTGTCCGGCGGCGAGCGCTCGCTGACCGCCGTCGCGCTGCTGTTCGCCCTGCTGCAGGCGAACCCATCGCCGATCTGCGTGCTGGACGAGGTGGACGCCGCGCTGGATGAGGCGAACGTTGGGCGGTTCGTCGAGGAGCTGCGAGCGCTGGCGGAGAAGACGCAGTTCATCATCATCACGCACAACCGCCGGACGATCGAGAACGCCGACACGATCTACGGTGTGAGCATGGCCGCGGACAGCGTCTCGCGGCTGCTGGGGCTGCGGCTGGACCAGGTGAAGGTCGCAGACGACTAGCGGTGAGGCGACAGCCACCCCGTACGGGCAGGTGTGAGGACCTGCCCTCGTTGCTGCGGGCCAATTCCTGCTCCTCGTCGGGCCGCTACGGCCATGCGCGGCGAGCCGATAGAATGGCCGGCGACAAGGAGGGTGTCCTGCTCCGTATCTTCAAGCGCACCAAAGAGACCGACCAGAAGACCGAACAGGCCCTCGAACGCACCCGCAAGGGGTGGTTCAGCAACATCTCCGGCCTCTTCGACCGCGGCAAGATCGACGACGAGATCTGGGACGACCTGGAAGAGCTGTTGATCGGCGCCGACACCGGCGTCTCCACGACGCAGAAGATCCTGGGTGACCTGCAACTCCGCGTCGAGAAGGAGCACATCAAAGAGCCGGAGGCCGTGCGCGACATCCTGAAGCAGGAGCTGGTCGGCATCTTGCAGACGGGGCGCGAGAAGGGCCGCATCTGGGGCGAGGAGGAAGCTCCGCCGGACACGCGTCCCGCGGTGATCCTCATCGTGGGCGTCAACGGGACCGGCAAGACTACGAGCGTCGCCAAGCTGGCGCAGGCCTACCGCGAGGACGGCGACAAGGTCGTCATCGCCGCCGCCGATACGTTCCGTGCGGCCGCGATCGAGCAGCTCAAGTCCTGGGGCGAGGTCGTCGGGGCGGATGTCATCGCCCACAAGCAGGGCGCGGACCCTGGAGCCGTCGTCTTCGATGCGATGTCCGCGGCCGAGGGCCGTGACGCCGACGTCGTCCTCATCGATACGGCGGGGCGGCTCCACACCAAGTTCAACCTGATGGAGGAGCTGGGGAAGATCCGGCGTGTCATCGAGCGGAAGGTGCCGGAAGGGCCGGACGAGGTGATGCTCGTGCTTGACGCGACGACCGGCCAGAACGCGATGGTTCAGGCGAAGGCGTTCTCGGACGTGGTCCCGATCACGGCTCTGTGCTTGACGAAGCTTGACGGCACGTCGAAGGGCGGGATCGTCTTCGCCGTGGCCGACCAGCTCGAGATCCCGGTGCGCTTCATCGGAACGGGGGAGAAGCCGGAGGACCTGACGCCGTTCGATGCCGAGGAGTTCGTGGATGCGCTGTTTGCCTGAGGCGGCCTCCTGGCCACGTCCCGTCCGAAACCAGATTCAAACCAGCGCCGTACCGCTGTTAGACGCGCCCGTCCCGGCGCGTTTACCACGTAGGGCCGAATGAGCGAAACGCTGCGGTGGTGGTTCCTGCTATCGATCGTCGGGGCGGTCATGCTGCCGCTGTGCCTGGCCGTATTCCGGCGCCTGCCGGACCGCGGATACGCGCTCTCGAAGACCTTTGGGCTGCTGGTGCTGGGGTACGTCTTCTGGCTGCTGAACAGCATCCACCTCGTGCCTAACACGCCGCTGGGCATCATCCTCGCGCTCGTGCCGCTGGTTGCGCTCTCGGGGTGGTTCGCCTCGCGCGAGGTGGACGACCTTCTTAGCTGGGTGCGCGAGCACTGGCGCTACATCGCCGGCGTCGAGGCGCTGTTCTTCTTCGTGTTCATCGCGGCCGACTGGCTGCGCGCAACCGTCGGCGAGATCGGCGGCACCGAGCAGCCGATGGACCTGATGTTCGTGACGGCGGCGACACGCGCGGACAACTTCCCGCCGAAGGACCCGTGGCTCTCGGGCCACACGGTGGCGTACTACTACTTCGGCTACCTGCTCGTGGCCATGATGGGCCAGCTTGCGTCGGTGCCGACGGACGTGGCGTACAACATCGGCATCGGCATGGTGGCGGCACTGGCGCTGATGGGCGGAGCCGGCGTCGTCTACAACCTGGTGCACATGCGCGAATCGGTCATGGCGCCGGAGGCAGCCTCGGCCGCGGCGGATTCGGTGTCGAAGAAGGAGAACAAGAGCCGACGGCGCAGACAGGCCGAGGGTGTGGCCGAGACATCCGACGGAAGTGGCGCAAGCCTCAGCTTTCGAGGTCTGAGTTGGAAACCGCCCTTGTTTGGCCTTTTCGGCGGGCTGATGCTCACGGTGATGGGCAACCTTGTGTACGCGCTGGTGTTCGCGTCGTCCTACGGCATCGGCGGCAAGGGCCTGTACAACTGGATCGACGTCGATGGCCTCGCCGCCGATGAAGGCCGCCACGGACGGTGGTATCCGGCAGAGTTCTTCCAGTTCTTCGGCTCGACGCGAATCTACCCACTCGACGACGCGGACTTCCGCGTCATCACCGAGTTCCCGATGTTCAGCTACGTGCTGGGCGACCTGCACCCGCACGTCATGGCGCTGCCGTTCGTGCTGATGGTCGTCGGGCTCGCGCTCACGCTCTTCCGCAGCCCTGAGCCGCTGGACGTGACGTTCTGGCTCCAGCGCCCCTTGCTGCTCGTGGCGTCGGCGTTGCTCCTCGGCGGGCTGACGTTCATCAACACATGGGACGTGGCGACCCTGGCGTTCGTCGTCACGGCGGCCGCGTTCGTCAGCAACTTCACGCGGGTGCGGCGCGTGACCGCCGACCTGTTCGTGCAGGTGGTGTCGTTCGCGGCGCCGCTGGTGCTGCTGGCGTTCATCTTCTACGTGCCGTTCATCATTTCGATCTCCGGCAACTCGCAGGCGGACAGCTTCAACGCCGTTGTCACCAACGACCGCATCACCGTCGCCGGATCGCGGCCGGTGCACGCGTTCCTGTTCTGGGGGCCGCTGTTCGCCGTCGTGGTGCCGTTCGTGCTTTCGAGGCTGTGGGTGGCGCGAAAGCGCATCACGTTGCAGCACGCCGGGATGGCATTTCTGCCTTCCCTCGTGGTTCTCCTGGGGTGGCTGATGGTGTTCCTGTTCATGCTTGCGACGGACGCGCCAAACCTTGGCGCGAACTATGGCAACCTGTTCGACCAGGTCGCCGACCGCGGCAGCGCCTGGCTGACGGCGATCTTCGTGGCCGCATGTCTCGCCGCGTCGCTACTGGCGATCTGGGCCGAGCTGACCTCGAACGAAGGCCGCGAGGAGCGCGAGGCTCCGCTGTTCGCACTCACGCTCGCGGCGATCGCATTCCTGCTGATTCTCGGGTGCGAGTTCTTCTATGTGGGCGACGTGTTCCGTTCGCGGATGAACACCGTCTTCAAGCTGTACTACCAGGCGTGGGCGTTGCTGGCGGTGTCCGGCGGCTTCGGGCTGTACTATCTGGCGTCTCGCTGGCGTTTCAGCTTTCCGGAGGAGCGCCCGTTCCGGGTGGCCTGGGCCGCCCTGGCCGCGATCATGCTCCTGGGAGCTGCGGCGTATCCGATCGGAGGAACCCTGAACCGCGCCCGGCCGTACAACGATGGGGGCATCATCACGGTCGGCGGGCAGCTACACGGCCTGGCCAGCAAGAATCCCGACGAGCTGAAGGCGATCGACTGGCTGAACGACCGCTCGAAGGGGCAGGATTTCGTGATCGCGGAGGCGGTGGGCGGCGATTATACGGAAGCGGGCCGCATCTCCATGGCGACGGGCCTGCCGGCGATCCTGGGCTGGGGCGGGCACGAGGACCAGTGGCGGGGCGGCACCGCGAAGGCGCGTTCGGGCCGGTTCGAGGACGTAAACGCCCTGTATCAAAACGCGGACGCGAACAGAGTGCAGCAGATCGTGCAGAAGTACGGCGTAACGTATGTGTACGTGGGCCCGCTGGAATCGCAGACGTACCAGGGGGTCCTGACGGACTTTTCCCGCATCCTGGGCGAGCCGGTGTTCCAGTCGGGGTTGGTTAGTATATATCTGGCCAGATAGTGACAGGCGAGGTCGCGGCTCTATGAGCGTTCAGGAACCAGAGATCCCCTACGGCGGTACCACCGGCGAGCGCCTCAAGGCGTTCGCGTTGAACGATGAAACGCGAGAGCGCATCTCGTCGCTCGCCGTGCGCTACTGGGAGGTAGCCTCCTACGGCCTGCTGATGGTCATCGCGGTCACGCTGCGGTTCTGGAACCTGGGCGCCCGCGCGATGCACCACGACGAGAGCCTGCACAGCTACTTCGGCTACGGGTTCAACAAGGGCCTCGAGGACTTCTTCACCTTCGGCACCGCCAACAACGACGGCTACAAGCACGTGCCGTTCATGCACGGGCCGTTCCAGTTCATCGGGAACGGCTTCGTCATGTGGATTTTCGGCGATGGCGACTACCAGGCCCGCATCCTGGCGGCGACGATGGGCACGGCGATGGTGGCGTTCCCGTTCCTTCTCCGCAAGCAGCTCGGGACGTTCGGGGCGCTGGCCGCGGCGATGTTCATCTGCTTCTCGCCGACGCTCACGTACTACAGCCGGTTCACGCGCGAGGACATCTACACGGCGTTCTGGGTGCTGGGGATCGTCGTCTTCACCTGGCGCTACATGGCCACGCAGAAGGACCATTTCCTGTACCTGATGGCCGGCTTCATGGCGGGGCTCTTTCTCACCAAAGAGACCAGCTACATGACCGTGGGCGCCTTCGTGTTCTTCTTCGAGTTCCTGTTCGCGTCATACGTCGCCAACAAGATCAAAGCGAAGAGCCCGCAGATGGCGGAGTGGCAGCACGTCGGCCTGACGCTGCTGTTGATCCCGTTCGCATGGGCCGTCGCCTTCGGCTGGATCTTCATCGAGGACTGGCGGAAGAAATACGACATGGACGACATGCCCGCAGAGGGCAACGTGCTCGTGGTGATGACGACGCTGGCTCTGCCGATGTACGCGGCAATCCTGCAGATTCCGCTGGGCACGGAGTGGCGGAACCGGGCGGAGGAGGGACTGAACCGGCACGTCGCCGCGGCCGAGTTCAAGTTCGCCATGATCGCCATCTTCGGGCTGATCGGGCTGTCCGTCGCGCTTGGCATGCTGTGGAAGCCGAAGATCTGGGGCATCGCCGCGGCGTGCTTCTGGGTGCCGTATTTCCTCCTGTCGACCACGTTCTTCTCGAACATGGATGGGATCAAGCCGGACGGCTTCTTCTCTGTCATATGGGGCTCGCTGGACTACTGGATCAGCCAGCAGGACGTGCGGCGTGGTAACCAGCCAGACAACTACTACTTCATCACCATCCCGGTGTACGAGTTCCTGCCGCTGATGATCTCGCTCGTGGCGGGGTTCTACTACTTCATCCGCGGCCAGATGCGCAGTGCAGTCATCGTCGGCGGGCTGGTGGCCACTATCATCATCCTGCTGCTGCTGCCGCGCGGGTTCACCGTCGAGAAGGTGTCGTTCGTGCACGTGATCGTGCCGTTCACGCTCGTGCTGATAGCGGTGTTCAGCTTCAAGATGGACGCCTTCACGCGCTTCCTGATGTTCTGGATGGTGGTGACGGCGTTCGCGCTCACCATCGCTGGCGAGAAGATGCCGTGGCTGAACGTGCACATCGCGCTGCCGCTGGCGGTGCTGGCGGGCCGGTTCGTGGGCGAGATGATCGAGCGCACCGACCTGCGAGAGGATCTGCCGCGCTTCGAGCGTCTGGCGCCCTACATATACGCGGCCGCGGCCTCGGCACTGGCGGTCCTGGTTTTTGTTCGCACAGGACCGTTTGAAATATTCTCCGTCGGCGGCTGGCTGCTGGCGATCGTGGCCGGCGTGGCGGTGTACTGGGCGTACAGCGGCTACAGCCGCAAGACGGCGATGCAGGTGGCACTGGTGGGCCTCGTGGCCGCGTTCTCGGTCTTCACGCTGCGGGCCACGGTGCTGGCCTCGTGGGGCCACCCCAACAACCCGTACAAGGGTGACGTCGCGAAACGCGACTACGGCGAGGTGCCGATCGAGTTGCTGGTGTACACCCAGACGTCGGGCGATATCCCCGTGCTGGTCAAGGAGATCGAGCGCGCGGGCAAAGAGTCCGGGCAGGGCAAGAACATACCGGTCGTGATCGACGGCGCCGACGGGTTCACATGGCCCTGGGCATGGTACGTGCGCGATTCGAAGTTCAAGAGCGTCACCTTCGCGACCGTTAACGACGGATACACGCCACCTCAGGGGGCAATCTTATTCATCGCGCAGTCGAACGCCTCGAAGGTGGTGCTGGGCGATGCCTACAACGAAGGCATCCCGTACCACCACCGCCGCTGGTTCCCGGAGGAGTACCGCGGGAAGGACGGAAAGTACTCGACTCAGGACTTCTTCAAGGACCTGCTGACGCCGAAGGTGGTGTTCAACAACTGGCTGAACTACTGGCTGCGGCGCGAACCGCCCACGGACCTGGGCGCGGTCGACGGCGTCGCGTTCTTCCCGAAGGAGTTCGACTTCTCGCCGCTGCCGCCGGCGGAGACCGTGCGCACGGAGGGCACGCAGCTCATCATCGGGCAGACGGGCACGCGCCCGGGCCAGCTCAGCGGGCCGTCCGACGTGTTCATCGACAAGGAGGGTAACCTCTGGGTCGCCGACACCAACAACAACCGCGTATCGAAGTACGCGAGCGACGGCACGTACCTTTCGGGCCTCGGCGGTTTCGGGTCGGAATTCCAGCTGAATCAGCCGTGGTCGCTGACTGTCGCCGATGACGGCACGGTGTTCGTCGCGGACACCTGGAACCACAAGGTCGTGAAGTTCGACAGGGACGGCAAGAAGGTCAAGGAGTGGGGCGGTGGCGGCCAGCTCAAGGACGAGGACGGCGATGGCAAGCTGGACAGCGACGATCCCTTCAAGCTGTTCGGCCCGCGTGAGATCACGCTCTCGCCTGAGGGCAACGTCCTGATCACCGATACCGGCAACAGCCGCGTCATCGAGTACACCGGCGATGGCGAGTTCGTGCGGCAGTTTGGCCAGAAGGGCACCAGTGGTGCGCCGACCGACTTCAGCGAGCCCGTGGGCATCGAAGTGGCGGACAATGGCGACATCTACGTCGGCGACTTCTGGAACAAGCGCGTCGTGGTGTTCGACAAGGACCTGAAATTCAAGACGCAGATCAACGTCGACGAGTGGGGCAGCACGCAGGTGACAGAGCGCGCATACATGGCGCTGCTGCCGGACGGCCGCCTACTGGTGACCGACCCGACGAACGGGAAGGTCATCACGTTCGGAGCGGACGGCGCGCGGCTTGGGACGTACGACGTGCTGAAGAACGGGACGACGCCCACGGTGCGCCCGATCGGACTTGCGGCCGATGGGGCGAGCGTGCTGGTTTCGGACTCGAGCGGGAACGTCGTGCGGAAGATCCCGCTTGGTGAAGTGGCGAAGTGATACGGATGTGACATAAGCGCCGTCCGAATGGAAACGTCCGGTGACGGCCATCCGTTGTAAGAATTGACCGCCCGGAGGGGCGTCCATATAATGCGCGGGCTTCGCTGCCGAACATAACTGCGACAGCCCTCGCCGGACGTCCGTTCGGCCGTACCGGAGACCCCCTTTGCTCAAGAGCCGCGGATTCTGGATCGGCATCATCGTCAGCCTCGTGTTCATCGGGCTGTTCGTCCGCAGCACCGACTTCGGCGAGGTGAAGCGCGCCTTCGAAGAGGCGAACTACTGGTGGGTGGCCGTCTCCATGCCCGTGTACTTCGTCGGGCTCTGGGTGCGCACCGTGCGCTGGCAGTACCTGCTGCGGCCCGTAAAGCGGGTGGCGGCGCTGCGGCTCTTCCCGGTCGTGATCGTCGGGCTGATGGCGAACAACCTCATGCCGGCCCGGACGGGGGAGTTCGTGCGGGCGTACGCCCTGGGCGCGCGGGAGCGGGTGAGCAAGAGCTCGGCGCTGGGGACGATCGCGGTTGACCGGCTGTTCGACGGTCTCACGCTGGTCCCTATGATGTTCATCGTCGCGCTGTTCGCCGGGCGCGACGTAGAGTTCCCGGTTGGGTTCGGCCACGAGTTGAGCTTCGCCGGCCTCAGCGCCGTCATGACCGTGCTGTTCGGGGCGGCGCTTCTGGTCCTCCTCGTGCTGGTGTTCTCGACGCGGGCCCGCAACGGCCTGCTCCAGCTGGTGCACCGGCTGGCGCCGGGTAATCTCAAGCCGAAAGTCGAAGATATCCTGCAGTCCTTTTTCACGGGCCTGGAGTCCTTGCGGAACCCGGTCGACCTTTCCGTCGCGTGGATCATGTCGGCGGTTTCGTGGGCCCTCGAGGCGACGATGTACTACCTGATCGCGCGTGGCTTCGGTATCCACGAGCCATTCCACGTATTCCTGCTGCTGACGGCGGCTGCGAACCTCGCCATCGCCGTGGTGGCGTCGCAGGGAGGCGTGGGACCGTTCGAACTGGTGGTTTCCAAGACGGTGGTGGCGTTCGGGGCGTCCTCGAAGCTCGCCAGCGCGTACGCAATCGGACTGCACGCGGTGTTGCTGTTCCCCATCATCGCCATCGGGTTGTACCTGATGTGGACGATGAAGCTCACGTTCGGAGATATGTTGAAGTCCAGCGACCGCGGCGACGAAGTTCCGCCATCCAGCGCTGAGGCGCAGGCGGGAGGGCGCGTCATGCGCTCGGGCGGTACGGTGAAGCCGGAGCGAGCCTAGTGAACGTTGTCGTCGTCGGGGGCGGGGTCGCCGGGATGACCACGGCGTACCGCCTGATGCAGGGTGGCCACCAGGTTCAACTGTTCGAAGCGAGCCCTGAACTGGGAGGCCTGGTCCGCACATTCGACGTCGGCGGGACACGGCTCGAGGCGTACTACCACCACATCTTCTCCTCGGATACCACGATCATCGACCTCATCAACGAACTGGGTTTCGGTGACCAGCTGAAGTGGATCGAGTCGAAGGTGGGGTGGTTTGACGACGGCAAGATCTACAACTTCACGACTCCGAAAGACCTTGCGTTCTTCGGTCCCCTGCCGCCACTCGATCGGGTGCGCGCCGGCCTGATGGGGCTGCGCTTGCGCCGCCGCGAGGACTGGGCAGAGTTCGAGCGGATCACCTGTAAGGATTGGATCGAGAAGAACGTCTCGAAAAGGGTGTTCGAGAAGGTCTGGGGACCGCTCCTGGAAGGCAAATATGGCGATGCCTACGACCAGGTCGCGATGGCATGGCTCTGGAGCAAGGTGCACCTTCGGTTCCAATCGCGCCGAGGCGTCTCGCAGAAGGAGTTCCTGGGCTACCTGATGGGAAGCTTCCAGGTCTACATCCACGAGATGGAACGCCGCATGCGGGCGGGGGGCGTGGACATACACCTGAACGCCGGCGTGCAACAGATCACGGCGACCGGCAAACGCGCTGACGGGGTGGTGTTGGCCGATGGTTCGCGCGTGGACGCTGATGCCGTCGTGGCGGCGCTGCCGTCGCTGCTGTTCAAGAAGATTGCGCCGCCGCTGGGCGAGGACTACTCATCGAAGCTGGACCACGTGAAGTGGCAGGGCGCCGTGTGCATGGTGGTGACGCTGGATCGTTCATTTTCACCGATCTACTGGATGAACATTGGTGACCGGAGCATGCCGTTCCTGGCGCTGGTGGAGCACACGAACTTCATCGGGCCGGAGAACTACGACGGAAACCACATCCTGTACATCTCGAACTACCTGCCGCAGGATCACGAGTACTTCGGCCTGGACGAGGATCAGCTGTGGGCCATCTTCGAGCCCGCGCTCAAGCGCATCAATCCTGCGTTCACGTCGAACTGGGTGCGGCAGAAGTGGCTGTTCAAGGCCCCGTACGCGCAGCCGATCATCGGGTTGGAGTACAGCAAGTACCGGCCCGACCATCGCACGCCGGTCGAGGGGCTGTACCTGGAAACGATGACCCAGATATATCCCGAAGATCGCGGCCAGAACTACAGCATCAAGATGGGGGACGAAGTCGCGCGGATGGTCGTCGAGGACCACGCGAAACGCGTGTCCGACGCCCGCGCGTAAACCGCTGCGGGAACAACATATTGCCGCTGCTCGCTAATCGCCGAGCAGCGTCTTGTACCCCAGGCCTACGATCTCCTCGACGTACTCGCTACGCCAGCCCGCGTTGGGGATGCGGACGTTGTTGTCGCGGAACCAGCGGTGGTATCCGAGATACTCATCCTCCAGCTGCTTCCGCCACTCGTCCTCTTCCTTGAAGATCTCCGGCTCGACTTCCTCGAGGCGCGTGGCCCCGTCGGTCGGGTCGACGTCGAGGTCCTCCTGCCAGTAGTCCGCCAGGTAGTCCAGGCAATCCTCAAGGTCCTTGCGGTTGTCGTTCAGGAGGAGCGTCATCATGCCCTCGCGGTCCACCGGACTGGCGCGCAGTCGCAGTTCCCGGGCACAGTTCTCGCAGACCACGATGAGGCGCCGAGCGTCACACTCGGCCGGGTTCTTGCAGTTATGGGTGCGCGGTGCGAACTCGGACGTCCCCGGGGAGCGGCTGTATCCCGCGACGAGATTGGCGTTGAGAGAGCCGCATTTTGGGCAGTTGAGCTTGTCCGCGAAGATGTCGTCGAGGGTCTTTTCCCAGTCAATCTGCATGGTCGACGCCCTCCCTGCCTGGCGATTTCGCCTGCATGGCCATCTTAGCGGACTCCCGGATCCCCTTCAACGCGCCGAAATTGACTCCATTGAGCCCTAGGACTCCCGTAAGGGCAGCCCTCCTGCTGCCGATACTAACGCTGGTAAGGGGGTCAGCCATCGTGGGTCTACGCCGCGCCCGACAGGACC
>JACRBR010000360.1 GCA_016213125.1 Chloroflexota bacterium
AGCGCTCCTTCCAGTCGGAGCCGGGGGCGTTGGCGAGCATCTGGGCGATGACCTCGCTGTCGCTGCCTGTAGTGAAGGTCATGCCATCGCGCAGGAGCTCCTCGCGGAGCTCGCTAGCGTTGACGATGTTGCCGTTGTGGCCAAGGGCGAGCTCGCCGTGCTGACCCCACACGCGGAACGGTTGTGCGTTCTCGGCGCGGGAAGCACCGGTCGTGGAGTAGCGGGTGTGGCCGATAGCGAACGAGCCCGGGAGGTAGCTGAGATCGTCCTCATCGAAGACCTGCGAGACGAGGCCCATGCCTGTCTTGAGGTGGAGGGTGCGCGAGTTGGCTGTAGCGATACCGGCGCTCTCTTGCCCTCGATGCTGGAGGGCGTAGAGGCCGAAGAAGGTGATTCTTGCGACGTCTTCTCCGGGCGCGTACACGCCAAAGACGCCGCACGCCTCCCTCAGGTTTGGGAGCACACCAACCTCCTGCCCAAAGGCAGTTGCTCCGCAGAAGGTGCCCACGGGGTTGGGTCCCTCTGGGTTGATATGGTAGCAGGAGACGCCGGGAGTGGAAACCCGAAGTGAGACGGGGAGATTAGGAAGCGCGACAGTCGCATCGCCCGGCACGAATCCCGCCGCTACAATCACTCCCGTGACTCATTCATCCTCCATCCTCCATCGTCCAGCTTCCCTGGTCCCGCCTCTCACCTCCCACTTCTCGCTTCCCTCGTCATGAAAATCCTCTTCACCCTCCACCAGGGCAACATGTACTCGGGCGGGCAGGGCGTGTACACGGCGGAGGTGACACGCGAACTGGCGCGCCTGGGCCACGATGTGCATCTGATCGTCGGGCCGCCATGGCCGGACGCGGACCCTGCGGTGACCGTGCACAGGGTGCCTTCGTACAGCGTGTACCGCCTGCTGGAGACCCAGAAGTTCTGGTTCTACGGGCGCCCCTGGAAGAGCTTCTTCCACCCGCTGAACGCGTATGAACTGGCGACGAGCCGGGCGGGCCAGTTCAGCGTCATGTCGGCGTTCTCGTGGCGCGCGTACATGCTCTGGCGTGAGCTCCAGCAGAGATACCAGTTTGACATCGTCCACGACGTGCAGGTGCTGGGGTACGGCACGTGGATGATCCACGCCAGCGGCATGCCCGTCGTCGCCAACATCCATCACCCCCTCTCCATCGACCGGCTGAACCAGATGCGCCAGGCCACGCGGCTGGGATGGATGCTGCGGGTCCAGATGTTCTACCCCTTCTGGATGCAGGAGGTGGTGGCGCGCCGGATGGACCGCATCATCACCGGCTCGCGGAAGTCGCTGGAGTCCGTGAAGGAGGCCTTCGCGCTTCGCGACGACCAGATCACGGCGATCCACGACGGCGTCGACACCAACGTCTTTCGTCCGATGCCGGACGTCCCGAAGAAGCCGGGGATGATCCTGTTCGTCGGCAACAGCGAGGACCGCAACAAGGGCGCGAAGTTCCTCATCGAGGCTGTGAAGATCCTCAAAGACCGCGGCCCGTCCGCTGACGGCGTGGACTTCCACCTCGTCTTCAAGGATCGCCTCGACGCCGAGATGGCCCCGAAGCTGGCGACCGAACTCGGCGTGCGCGACCGCATGACCTTCGTGGGCCGGCTCCCGGTGGAGGAGCTGGCGCGCCTGTACAACGAAGCGGAGGTGCTGGTGTCGCCGTCGGTCTATGAGGGCTTCGGCCTCCCGGCGGCGGAGGCCAACGCCTGCGGCGTGCCCGTCATCGCCACGACGGCGGGGGCGTTCCCGGAGGTCATCGCGGACGGCGAGACCGGAATCCTCGTTCAGCCCGGCCAGGCCCAGCCGCTCGCAGACGCGATCGAGGCCCTACTGCGGGATCCGGCGAAGCGGCGAACCATGGGCGCGGCCGGCACCCGCCGCATCGCCGAGCAGTTCTCCTGGCGCGTCACCGCCGAGAAGACGCTGGCCCTCTACGAGGAAGTGCTCGCGCACCGGAGAAGCCGGACGTGAGATGTGCGCAGTGCGACACGAGACGTGAGGAAGGGCCGCATCGCGCGACCCTGTCGGCTCCCGGAGACCTACGCCACTGACGCGCTGATGCGCTGATGCACTCCTAATCGTCCGCCGGCGGTTCGATCGGCGTCGTCAGCAGCGCCCGGCCGATCCAGAAAGCGATGTAGAGCACACCCAGCGTCCCCGCCAGCACCGGCAGCGCCAGCGCCATGTAGCTGCGCCGCAAGATGCCAATGGTGAAGAAGAGTCCGGCGAAGGCGCTCGCGGCGCAGATGATCATCCCGGCGGATCGTGAGCGTTCTGCTCCCATGGCGGAGTCTCCTTCTGGTCTGGTGTCCGGAGGGGTTATATCACGAGGCTGCACTACGGGCACGACGATAGTCGCTTGTCACTGGCCCCTGTCCCTATTCCCTGTTCTCTATTCCCTCGAGATCGAGCCAGGCGGCCATGAACTCCATGATCACGAAGACGTTGCCCGCCCGGCGCAGCCGCCCGCACATGCGGAAGCCGGCCCGCTCGAAGGCACGCTGGGCGCGGACGTTCCAGTCGAGCGTTTTGAGGTAGACCCGCCGAAAGCCCGTGGTGCGGAAGATGTGGCGGACGGCGGTGGCGACCGCGTCTCGCCCGTAGCCGCGGCTCCAGCAGTCCCGCTCGCCGATCGTAATGCCGAGCTCGGCTTCCCGCCGGATCGCGTCGATGTTGTAGTACATGACGTTGCCGATGTGACGGCCATCGTAGTCCTCAATTGACAGGGAGCGGCGATACGGGCTGGGGTAGAGCAGATCGTCGCGAAACAGTGCGACATAGTCGTTGTATGTGGCCGCAAAGGGCCTGGCGGCATCGAACGAAGCGAGCTCCGCGTCCGTGCGCCAGCGGAAGTCGTCGTGGGCATCGCCCATGCGCTTGTTGCGCAGGACGACGAATTCACCACGCGCGACTTCGCCCTCAACGACCGTCGTCATGAGGCTGCTCCGGCTGCCGCGCCGGCGGCGTCGATCTCATCGATCGCGTCCAGGGCGCGGCGCACGACGTGGGCTTCGTTGCGGTACGTCATCACGCGAAGGGCCTCCTGGGCCGGAAACCAGTCCACGCGATCATACTCGCCATCGTGCTGTTCCACACCCCCCGTGCCGTCGGGTTGCATAAGGTAGTGATAGACGGTCTTCTCGAAGCGAACGCCCTGGGACGGGCGTGCGAACTCATACTCGATGGTGCCGAGATCGCGGACGATGGCGACACCGAGGCCCGTCTCCTCCCCGACTTCGCGGAGGGCCGTCTGCCGAAGCGACTCATCGGGCTCCGGCGTCCCCTTCGGGAGGGCCCACAACCGCTCGTGGGTGCGGCCGCAGAGAATGATCTCGACCCCGGATCCGCCGCGGCGGAACACGACGCCGCCTGCGGAGACGGCCCGTTCTGTGCGGAGATCGCCGTTGCGGATGGTCACTCCTCATCCTCGCCTTCTTCGCGAACGTCGTCTTCGCCATGATCGGCATCAGCGCGGTCGAGGTAGAGCTTGAAGGCCATCGGGTCGTCAAGGAAATCCGCCGTGGCAAGCGCCTCCGTCACGGCGTCCAGGACTCGATCGTCTTCGTATTCGGTGGCGATGGACTGCAGGACGGATTTCGCGGCGGATCCCCCGATCTGCCCGAGGGCCGCTATCGCGGCTTCCTGCACCTCCGCATCCTCGTCCGCGATCAGTTCGGCGAGCTGCGGCACGGCTTCCTCATCGCCCATCTCGCCGGCAGCGGCCGCGGCCTCGTACCGCATCTCGGCGTCCTCCGAGACCATCTCGTCGAAGAGGACTGGGAGCCAGTCGGGGTCGGCGCTACGTCCCATCGCGTGGACGGCGCTGATCGCAAGCCGCCTGTCGCCGCTGCCATAGGCGTCGTCGATGAGGTCATGCACCCACTCTTCGCTCCGGATCCCCAGGGCTTCGAGCGCACGTCCACGCACCTCGACGAGTTGCGCCTCGTCGTAGTAGACCGACCGCAGGGCGTCTTCGATCTCCCCGGTGACCGCAGCATGCGTGTCGTTCAGCTCTGCTCGCGCGAGGTAGAGACCGAGGGCGACCGCGGCCTCCCCACGAACCAGCGCTTCCGGATCCGCGAGCATCTGTATAAGGCGGCGGGCGAGATCGTCGCCGTCGTATTCCCAGAGAGCCTTGATGGACTGCGCCCGCACCTGTACGTCGGGATCATCCAGCCCGAGGAAGAACACCCGATCGAATCGGAACTCGACATTGTCCTCGGCGAGTTCCGCGAGCAGATCGATGACTTCGCGCCGGCGTTGGATGCTGAGTGAGCGGAACGCACCCGCGAACCGCGCGAGATCGTCCGCTGGCATCGCGCTGAGCAGGGCGAGCGAGGTCGCGGTCGGCGCGTGTTCGGGATCCTGCAGCGCTGTGATCAGCGTATCGAGCGACAACGACAACACCTCGGCTGCGTTCAGTCTAGATCAGGCGTCGCCCGTTGTCAGCACGTAGCGAATCGCGGTCAATCATCCCGGCCGCTTGTGGGTGATGCTGCGGGCTCGGCGCTTGTAGCCCTGGTCAGCGATGACACGGTTGTACGTGACGAACGCCGGGAGAAGCGCGTACGGACGATGGCGCGAAGTACGCTCCAGCCGACAGATGGACTCAACTTCTTACCTTCGTCGACAGAACGAGGATTGTAAGTGACCGGCACCTCGACGATCCGGTGGCCGTCGCGCAGGAGGCGGCAGGTGATCTCGGCATCGAGATCGAAGCCGTTGCAGCGCAGATCGAGCGTGCGCGCGGTGTCGGTTCGGAGGACTTTGTAACAGGTGAGGATGTCGGTCAGTCGCGTGAGAAAGAGAACGTTGGCCGCCCAGGTAAGGCCGAAGTTGCCGGCGTAGCCAACCCAGGGCGTGGCGCCCCTGCCGCGCCCCCTGAAGCGCGAGCCGAAGACGACGTCGGTCCTGCCTTCCACGATCGGGGCCAGCAGCGACGGGATCTCGCCGGGGTCGAGCTCGAGATCCGCGTCCTGCACCATGACGATGTCGCCGGCCGCCCGCTCGAAGCCGGTGCGGACGGCGCGCCCCTTGCCGCGAGCGGCGTCTTCGAGCACGAGCACGAGGTCATCCGAGGGCGGCAGGGCCAGCAGCGCCTCGCGGGTGCCGTCGGTTGAGGCGCCGTCAACGACGATCAGCTCCTTCGTCATCCCGCAGTCCACGGCGCGCACCCGCTCGATGAGCGGGATCACCGTGTCGCGCTCGTTGCGGACGGGGATGACGATGGACAGCTTCATGCGTGGCGCTCCGCCAGGAGTCGCGCGGCGTCCTCGAGCTGCTCGATGCGATCGATGGCCAGCCATTCTCCGTCGAAGCGATACGCGCCGACGGGACGGCCTCCCGCCAGCAGGCGGTTGATGAGGTCCGGGATGTCGACGAACTCGTCCTTCGGGATGAGATCGAGCGCCGACGGCTGGACGGCGTAGATGCCGGCGCTCACGGTGTCGGTGACGGATGGCTTCTCGACGATGCCGGTGACGCGGCCGTCCTGCACCTGGATCACGCCGTAGGGATGCTGGAGCACGTGGTCGCGCGTGACGACGGTCACCTCGTGACCGCTCTGCCGGTGTGCGGCGGTGAGCGCGCGCATATCGAGGTCCGTGAGGATGTCGCCGTTCATCACCAGCAGCGGCTCGCCGTCCGCCAGCGCGACGGCGTCGCGGACCAGCGCGAGCGGCCCGGCGGTGCCGAGGGGCTGCGTCTCGCGCACGTACTCGATGTGGACGCCGAGGTGTGCGCCATCGCGGAAGTACGTCTCGATGAGCTCAGCGCGGTACCCGACGGCGATCACCAGGTCGTCGAAGCCCGACGCCTTCAGGCGGTCGATGATCTCTTCGAGGATCGGCTTCTCCCCGATGGGCAGCAGCGGCTTGGGGATGGTGTACGTCAGCGGCCGCAATCGCACGCCGCGGCCGCCCGCGAGGATCACAGTCTTCATGCGGCCGGTGCTCATACGACCCGTACTCATACGGCGTACTCCTTCGGCCGGTACAGGTCGATGTGCTCCCCGATCCACTCGACGGTGCGGCGCAGGCCCTCGTCGAGCGACGTAGTCGCGCGCCAACCGGCCAGGTGCTCGGCCTTCGAGCTGTCGGAAAGCAGCCGCGAGACCTCGCTCTTGCTGGGGCGCAGCCGCTGCTCGTCGGTCTCGACGCCCAGGTCGCGGCCGGTGATCTCGCCGACCTTTTGCACGATCTCGCGGATCGTCACCTCGCGGCCGGAACCGGCGTTCACGACCTCCCCGACCGCGGCATCAGCGCCGCCGATCTCGACGAATGCGCGACCCGTGTCCTCGACGAACGTGAAGTCGCGAAGCGTGTCGAGCGTGCCGAGCTTCAGGGCGGCGCCGGTGACGGCCTGCGAGATGATGGTGGGGATGACGGCGCGGGCGGACTGGCGCGGTCCGTAGGCGTTGAACGGGCGGACGATGGTCACCGGGAGGCCGAACGACCGCTGGAAGCTGACGCCCAGCGCATCCCCGGCGATCTTTGTGGCGGAGTACGGGGACTGGGCCTGCAGCGGGTGCTCTTCGTCCATGGGGACCCGGATGGCCGAGCCGTACACCTCGCTGGTAGAGGTCAGGACGACCCGCTCGAGCGTGCCGAACTCCTTCGCGGCGAGCAAGACGTTCGAGGTCCCGCCGATGTTCGTATCAATGACCTCCTGCGGGTGCTCGTAAGAGTACGGGATGCCGATGAGCGCGGCGAGGTGGAACATCGCATCAGCGCCACGCATCACCTCGCGCACGGCGTCGAAGTCGCGCACATCGCCAAGCGTGATCGCCACGTCATTCAGAACCTCTGCCGGAATGAGATCGAGGCAGCCGCGCTGCCCGCGCGAGGTGTAGCGGAGCATGGCGCGGACGTGCGCGCCTTCTCGCACGAGGCGTTCGACCACGTGGCTGCCGATGAAGCCGCCCGCTCCTGTCACGACGACGGTCTTACCTGCGAAACGCACGCCATCCCCGATTCACAAGCCGGACCACCAGCCCGGCAAGGGCGATCAGCGCAAGTATGACGCAAACCAGCACCCACATATAGAGCGTGAGGAAGAGCGCCACCTTGAACTGCGCATCTGTCGTGAGGGCGATCGCGAAGGCCAGCAGGGGCGAGGCGACGAACAGCCACACGGACAGCCGGAGCCAGTGGCTGGCGAGCGGATTCACGGCGCAGGTGTGCCGTAGGTGCGGAGGATCGACATGAGGGAGCGCTCACCCGCCACGGAACGCCACTGTTCGACGGTCAGCCGCCAGAGCGCCGCCAGTCCGGGCGAAGCAAACACGGTGATGGGGATGTACAGGGCGTAGTGGTAGCGTGGATCGCCCAGGAAGAGCACGCCGAAGATCAGCATGTAGAACGGGACGATGCCGAAGACCGCCCAGAACCGAGGATCGCGGGGGCGCCACCAGAGCCGCGCCGATGCGAGGGCGACCGCAATGAGCCCGAAGAAGGCGAAGCTCGAGAGTCGAATGAGCTTGTCGGCGCCCTCCGCCCCCAGCCATGGTTTGTTGGACTGCACCCACGTGACACCTGATTCGTCGCTGCGGAACAGACGGTAGAGCCGCTTGGGGATCAACCGCAGCTCCTCCACCGGATGATCGAGCGCCCACTCACGGGCTAGGCGCGAGCCTTCCTTGTTGGACTCGAGCTCGAGCTGCTTACGCGGGAGATCGGCGAACTGCGCCTCCAGTTGCCCTGTCGCGATCAGGCTGGGACCGCCGTCGGTCTCCGGGTTGTGGCCCTGGTACATCACGCGGCCGGCGCCGGTCGTGCCGACGATCAGCTCGTCCATGGTGATCGCGTTCCGCACCGTCCACGGCACGATGATGATCGCAGCACCCGCCGCCAGCGCCGCCAGCGGCAGCACCGCATCACGCCCGAGCCGCCACAACACCAGCAGCGCGAGCACGCCGCCGTACGCCAGAAACTCCCCCCGCACGTACCCGGCGAACGCCATCAGCGCGCCCAGCCCGAACACGACCAGTAGGGGCGCAGCCTGCTGCGCCCGCACGCGGGTCGACCACATTCCAGGATCCAGCACGCCGTAGACCGCAATCGCGAGCGCCGCCGCCAACAGGAAACCGAAATAGGTTTCAGAGAGAAGCACAGTGGTGAACATCACGTGGGACGGGAGGAGCGCGAGCGACACTCCGGCGAGCACGGCAGCCGTGCGGTCAAAGAGGCGGCGGGCGATCAAGAACACCAGGGCGACGGTTGCCGCGCCAAACAACACGTTGAGAAGCTGGCCGGCAGAGACCGAATCGCCTGTAAGTGCATAGACGACGGCGAGGGTGAGCGGGTAGCCGGGAGGCCACAGGGCGGTAGGGCTGAGTTCGTTCTCGTCCGGGTAGATGCGGCTGCCGTCCGCGGCGACCCAGACGGTGGGATCGAAGGCGTAGCCGTCGCCCGCGGCGAGGTGGCGGGCCGTCGTGTCGTACCAGACGCTGTCGTCGTACCGGCCGTCACGCGGGTCGGGATGCACGTAAGCAAGCGCGAGAAGCCTCACGACAAGTGCTAGCGCGAACACGGCGATGAGCCATCTGCCATCGGGCGAGCTGAAATAGCGACGGACCGTCATACCAGGGCCTCCGCGGCCATCGTGCGGGCGCCCGCGCCCCTCCTATCCCAGAGACTGACGATGACCCACGCCGCGATCACGATGGCGAGCGGGATAGCGGGGAAGTGAAACCGCGGATCGCCGAAGAACGCCAGCGGGATCGCCAGGCAGTAGAGGAAACCGAGCATGACAATGAGGCGGCGCCAGTCGCGGCTTAGGGCGAACGCGAGTCCGCCGGCGATCACCAGAAGCCCCGTGGCGTAG
The DNA here is from genome assembly GCA_016213125.1 of Chloroflexota bacterium. Classification (GTDB taxonomy): domain Bacteria; phylum Chloroflexota; class Dehalococcoidia; order DSTF01; family JACRBR01; genus JACRBR01. The sequence goes on from JACRBR010000360.1 coordinate 8,843, forward strand.
TAGATGCTGTTCGCCGCGAAGGCGAGCACCTCGCGCCGGAAGCCCGGGATGAAGTAGTCGTTGCCGTACGACTCGGCCGCCCAGATGCCATCGTCGTCCTTGTACAGCAGCCAGTACGCCTTCTGGGCGACCAGCTTCGGCATGCGCGCGGGGTGGTTCACGACATCCTTGATGGCAATCTTCGCGCCTTCGCGGTTGCGTTCAATCTCGACCTCATGCGGCGGTAGGCCCTCCGTGCCTTCGAAGCACTTCCCCTCGAGCGTGAAGGCGCCCTGCGCCCCGTAGTAGTTCCCGATGCAGAGATCGTCCCCCAGATTCGTCGAGGGGCCGACGAGAGTCCCGAAGGCCAGCGAGTTTCGCACCGACCATGGGACGATGAGCACCGCGATCCCCGCCCAGACGATGAGCGATTGCGTGAGGGCGCGCTTCCATGAGCCTGTCTGGAACAGCCACGCCACAAACAGCACCGCAGGAAACATGAGCGTGATGCCGCGCGTCATCGTGGCCGCACTGAGCAACAGCCCGACGGCGAACAGCTGCGGCCAGGGAATGCCGCTGCGTTTCCATGGATTCCACAGGAGGGCGAGCAGCGCGGCCACCCACAGCATCGTGAACAGCGCCTCGGAGAGGACGGTGCCGGTGTAGTAGACCTGGCTGGGGAAGACGGCGTGCAACACGCCCGCGACTCCGGCGACGCGGCGGTCAAACAGTCGAAGGGCCAGCAGGAAGATCATCACCGACGTGATCGCCCCGAACACGCCGTTCGCCAGCTTCACCGAGAACGTGCTGCGCTCCCAGCCGAAGATGTCGCCTGCCTTCTTCAGCGCGCCGACAGTCGCGGGATAGCCGACGGGGTAGTACGCGATCTCGTGGCCGGCCGAGGCGAGGTTAGGGTCGCCGGGGCCGGTGTACGCGCCGGGAAAGTCGGCGGGGGGGCGGATGTAGCCCTTACCGTCGGCGATGAACTCGCTGAACAGCATGTAGAGCGCGGGGTCGTTGAGGCCCTGCGGCGGCCTGTCGTTGTAGGCGATCCAGGCGGCGCGGGGGATGATGGCCGTCACGAAGACCGCAAGGGCGAGGAGGACGTCGAGGCGGCGTAGCCGTCTCGGCTGAGATGCCGGTACAGGAGAGGGCGCGGTGGTGGCGGCCGGTGCCTGATCCAGACGCGCGGCCGCGGGCGTTTCGACGCTCACGGGCTACAGGGTACAGGGTGATCCCCGCGAAGGTAGCTGCCGCTGGTAGCGGCCGCTATCGGGTGGCGGTCTGGTCGGGAACGCGGACCAGGTGGCCGTCATCAAGCTCGACCACGTAGAACACGGTCTGGTTCGGCAGACTCTTCTTGAGGGCCTCGAAGTGGGTTGCCGGGAGCGCCCGCACCTTCACGTCCGGCCCGTAGAGCGCGATGCCGACGGACGTCATCCAGGTGGGCTGCCAGAAGGGGTTCGACCACGTGCCCTCCTCGTCGATGACGTACACCGTCGAGCCGCGCGGCACGCTCTCGTAGTTCGCGCGCAGGTCGTGCGCCAGGAGTTCCCACCGGTCCGTCTCCTTCAGGAAGGGCTCGGTCTGGTGAATGGTCTGCCACGAGTAAAGACCGCCGACCGCGGCAATCGCAAGCGCGCCGAGAGCGTACGCGCCCGGCTTCCAGAGGCGCGTGGCGTAGTGAAAGACGAAGCCGGCGGCAACGGCCACCAGCACGGCGAAGAATGGCGTCGCCATGTAGCTGTACCGGGTTGCTGTCCAGATCTTGCCCGGAACGTAGGGCATGACGGCGATGACCATGGCGAAAGCGGCGATGCGCGCGACGTTGGGGCCTCGGATCGCGAAGAAGATCGCGAAGCCGAGCACGACGGACCCCCACGCCCACTCCATGGCCGAGGGTCGGAGGCCGATCTCGCCGACGGGGTATGCGAGTCGCGACATGTAGACGAACGTCTCGAGCGGGATGTGCATGCCGACGCCATAGAAGCCGCCATCGACGCCCTGGCACCCGCATCCGGTGAGCCCTCCGACGAGGAGCACGCCGGACAGCACGAACGGTGTCATCTTCAGCGCGAAGTCCAGCACATCGCGGCGCTTGGCGAGAGAGTACAGCGCGTAGTAGGCGATGATGGCGGCGCCAAGAACGACACCGCCTTCGTTGGCGAGAAAGCCGGCGATGAAGAGCGTGAGCGATAGGAAGTACCAGCCGATGCGCCGCTCGCCCCGAGCCACGTACGCGTGCATGGCCAGCAACGCCGACATGAGGAGGAACTGACTGAAAACGTGTGGGAATGCGGTGATGTAAGTCACGGTGTGGACGGCCGATGCGGAAACCGCGAAGACCATGGCCGCGGCGAGCGCAACGAACACACGCCTCGTGAGTGCAAGCACGAACGCGTACAGCACCACGACGGTGCCGATGTGGAACGCCAGGTTCACGATGCGCCATGGCATGGCATCGAGGCCGAACAGGCGGTACTCGCCCCAGTAGACGAGCATGGTCAGCGGACGCCAGTTCGGCGTCATGTCGCGCAGGTAGACGACGTCGCGCATGTAGTCCGGGAAGCTGCGCGAGCGGATATCGCCGAGGACGAGGAAGTCGTCCCCGAAGAAGTAGTAGTGCATGGTCGGCACGTTGATGCCGATGACCAGGCCGATGATGGCGAGGAGGGGGACCTGGCGGGCGACGGCCCGTAGGACGACGCTCCGTGCCCTGGGCTCAGGGCGTTCGAAGAGCGTGATCTGCGTCGCTGCAACGGCCATGCAGTCGCGTCCCCTGTGATAGACGGCGCCAATATATCAGGGCGACGCCGATGCGCCCACTTGCGGCGATCGTAGCATCGGCAATCTGGCGCGGCAACGCAGGGTGCGAGCCCTTGTTAAGGCGCCGCCGGCGGCGTGTTGTCCGCTGTCGCGCCCTCGAGAAGCCGATTGCCCCACACGAGATCGCTGATCGACGTGCGAGACGAGCCCCCCTCGACGAGTCCGACACCGAGGGCCAGGGGACGGGCGAGCAGGAGGGTGAGGGGGACAAAGCCGGCCACGACCCACAACGCGAGCCAGCCCTCCGCGGCATGCTCCGCGCGCAACGTGTGCGTGATGGAGCGGAGCGGCTCGCTCACGATGAGCGTGGTGTACGAGACGACGCCGACCCACGCGAAGGCACGGGCCGGGGCCACCAGCTCCAGGCGGCCGGGCATCCTCGCGAGGAGAGGAAGGGAAACCAGCGCGAGACCACCGATGATAAGCGGCCACTGGATCACCGACAGATACCCACGGTCGGGTGAGATCAGGCAGCCGGAGACAAATGCGATCGCCCCGACCGTCATGGCTCCGATGACGTCAGGCATTCGAGCGGCGTAGACCACAACATCGGATCTGCGCGCGACCATGTAGCCCAGGCTCATGCCGGCGCCAAACTCAACCAGGCGAAACGGAAACGCCATCTCGATCCATGTTCGGTGCGCGAAGAGGTCGCCGTTGATCGCGACCATGGCGAACAGGGCGGCCACGGTGACAACGAGCGTGGAGGCGGCGAAGATCGCGGGGCCGACGCGGAGGAGGGCTGCGAGCAGCAGCGGGAAGAGGAGATAGTACTGCACGACGACGAGGACGAACCAGAGCGAGCCTTCTGGCGCGAACTGCAGGTCCCCGTCGAACATGCGCGGGACGAGCAGTACCCCGGCGAGAAGCTGGTCGTTGTGGAGATCAATGTCACCGTTGCGCAGGTAGTCCGTCAAGGGAGCGCCTCCATGGCGCTGCCACTGGACGAACGCGAGGGCTGCCGCAAAGACGACGGTGATCGCAAAGCCCGCCCAGTACGGTACAACGAGCCGTCGCAGGCGGCGCGGCGTCCTACGCCACTCGCGAGCCGGCACAGCGCCACGGCGCAGCGACACAAGCGTGAGGGAAAAGCCGCTGAGCATCATGAACAGAGGGACACCCATGTAGCCCACGCGCAGGAAGGCCTCGCAGGCCGCCGCGACTGCTCCGAGGACGTCGGTGTCAGCGAGCTGGCGGGGAACCTCGCGGAAAGCGTCGGACTGGTGCGGGTAGACATTCGGGAACCGCAGGTCGGTCCAGAGGTGGTAGCCGATGACCCACATGATCGCGAAGCCACGGAGGATATCGATCGAGGCGACACGCCCTGCTGGGTTCATGGCAGACGCGCCCCTACCCGGCGAGCGAGTGGTATCCGCCCCGGTAGAACACGAGCGGCTGCGCCCCGTCGTTGACGACGCCCTGGTCCACGACCTCGCCGAGGAAGATCGAGTGATCGCCCCCGTCGAAGACATCCTTCACGCGGCACTCCACAAAGGCGAGGCAATCGGCGAGCAAGGGCGTCCCCGTGTCGCCGATACGGTACGGCTGCCCGCGCAGGGAGCCGGATTCGGGTTCGGAGTGCTTGGCGAAGAGGCGCGACACGGCTTCCTGGTTGTCGGCGAGGATGTTGACACCGAAGGCGCCGCCCTGCTGGATGGAGGCGTGGGAGTAGGCCGTCTTGTCGACGCAGATCAGGAGCATGACAGGGTCGAGTGAGAGCGAGGCGACCGCGTTCGCCGTCATGCCGTGGAGGCGATCGCCCTCGGCGGAGGTGATGATGGTCACACCGGACGCAAAGTGGCCGATGATGGTGCGGAACTCGTACGGGTCGACGGCCACGCGCTCCTCCGGGCTGGAACGCGGGCACTATATCAGCGGCCGTCCCACCGGGTGGATCGAGGTGCGGAGGCGTGTCAAAGTGGCGCCGACGCAGATTCGGGATCGACACCAGGAGGGACGATGGCGGACAGGCTCGCGGGCAAGAGCGCGCTCGTGACGGGCGCGGGACAGGGCATCGGCCGGGCGATCGCGCTGCGGTTCGCCTGGGAGGGGGCGAGGGTCGTCGTCTCCGACATCAACGACGACGCGGCGCACGCGGTGGCGGCGGAGATTGAGACGCCTTCACTGGTGAACCACTGCGACACTTCGAAGGAAGGCGACGTGAAGGGCGCGATCGACGAAACGATCGCGAAGTTCGGCAGGCTGGACATCCTGGTGAACAACGCCGGTGTCGCGGGCGGGTCGGACTGGGACAGGACCATCGGGATCAACCTCAACGGCGTGTACTACGGCCTCAAGCACGGCGCCGAGGCCATGGCGGCGAGCGGCGGCGGTTCGATCGTCAGCCTGTCGTCCATGCTGGGCTTGATCAGCGTGCCGTTCCCCGGCGTCGAGGCATACACGGCATCGAAACACGGCGTGGTCGGGCTCACCAAGCACTACGCCACGAACTACGGCCGGCGCGGCGTGCGCGTGAACTGCATCAACCCCGGCTGGATCCAGACGGCCATGACCAAACCCCTCGTCGATTTCAATCTGACCGACTACATGAATGACAACTCCGCCCTCGGCCGCATGGGCACGCCCGAGGAGGTGGCAGCAGTGGCCCTGTTCCTCGCGAGCGACGAGTCGTCGTTCGTAACCGGCGCGTCGTACGTGGTGGACGGTGGCTGGACCGCCCGCTAGCGATGAAGCTTGAAGTGGTCAGTGCGACACTCGACCACAAACACATCGTCTCGAATCTCGCCCAGCTCTATGTCCACGACTTCATGGACCTGGGCGGCAAAGAGGCGATGGATGAGCACGGGCTCTTTCCCCGTCACTGGCTCGACAAGTGGTGGGCGGAAACGGCGCGGTATCCATTCCTAATCCGCGCCGACGACAACTGGGCCGGGTTTGCCCTGGTGCGTGACCTCGCGCAGTCCACAGCCGCGCGAGCAAGCCTCATCGAAATGTCGGAGTTCTTCGTTGTGCGTGGCTACCGCCGCAATGGCGTCGGCGCCATGGTTGCCCGAGAGCTCTTCTCCCTCTTCCCTGGCAAGTGGCAGGTGCGCGTGCTGCGAGCGAATGTACCGGCCCAGCCGTTCTGGCGCGGCGTGATCTCCAGCTACACGGGCGGCGCGTTCGAAGAGCGCCAATCCAACGATGAGGAGTGGCGCGGACTGGTGTTCACGTTCGACTCCCAGAACCAGACGCCTAACGCCTGACGACCAACGACTACCCCGTGTTCACCCCGATCAACTTGCCGATCGTGAACGTGATCGCTGCCGCCCCCGCGCCGATGAGCAACTGCCGCCCACCGGCATAGATGAAGTTGCGCCCCGTAAACAGAGAGACCGCCGCGCCGACGGCGAACATGCCCAGCCCGCCCAGGATCACCGACGCCGCGAAGAACGGCGTGCTCGACCCGAAGAACCACGGGATCACTGGCAGGATGGCGCCGACAGCGAAGGCGAAGAACGAGCTGAGCGCGGCGCCCCACGGCGACCCGAGCCCCTCCGGGTTCAGGCCCAGCTCCTCGCGGGCGAGGGTCTCGAGCGCCACGCCGGGGTCCGCCAGGATGCGCGCGGAGAGCGCCTCCGCTTCGGCTTGCGGCAGCCCCTTCGCGCGGTAGATGAGGGCCAGCTCGCGGCGCTCCTCCTCCGGGTCCGCCTCCAGTTCTTCCTTCTCCAGCGCGATCTGGCGCTCGAACAGCTCGCGCTGGGACGTCACGGACACGTA
>JACRBR010000355.1 GCA_016213125.1 Chloroflexota bacterium
CCGGAGCGAACAACCTTAGAGATGTGGAAGGTGTCGCCGTCATGCACCCAAATGATCTCGTCGCCCGGCACAAGTCCGAGCGCGTCACGCACCTCGGGCGGAATGGTCGTCCGTCCCCGGGAGTTGATTCTCGACCTCAAGGTTCCCTCACAACGGGAAGTCTAAGGGAACCCACCTAAGGCCACGCAACTACAGCCACCCTCCCCGGCGGACGATCCTTACACTGCGGACACACCCGCCGCCCGAAGGAGGACGCATGCCCCGCTACCTGCTCCCCGCCCTCGCCCTCATGGCCCTCGTCTTCGCCGCCTGCAGCAGCGGCGATAAGGACGACGGCAACGGCGGCGGCGATTCCGGCGACAACACGCCGGCTGCCACCCGCACGAAGGCGCCCTCCACCAACACCGGTGATCTCGAAGAGCACGAGGACGAGCTTCGTGACACCGTCCCCGCCGCCTACAAGGCCATCTTCGGCGAAGGCGCCCTGGACGCCTACAAGTACGCCTCCGACGACTTCAAGGACAAGTGCTCGCTCGACGACTTCATCGGCATCATGGCCTTCGTGAAGATCTTCCTCGGCGATCTCGACGCGGAGGACATCGAGGTCGAGATCGGAGAGATCCGTTACGAGGACGGCAGGGCCTTCGTCGAGGTCACCGGCACCATCAAGGGCGAGGAACTCGCCGCCGGAGACAACAGCGACGACTTCAGCGACTACTGGGTCTACGAGGACGGCTCCTGGAAGTGGGGCACCGACGAAGACGACCCCTGCGACACCAGCTTCGGCACGGGGGGCGGCGATGACAAGACGCCCGCCACTGGCCCCGGCTCCTCACGCAGCGAGCCCGCGGCCCTGGGCGAGCCCGTCGACTCCGGCGATCTCCGCATCACCGTTCTCTCCGCCGATCTGGACGCCGCCGACAAGATCGCCGACCTCAGCGACTTCCCTTCCACGCCGATCCCGGGCCGCCGCACCGTGCTCGCGCGCGTGAAGGTCGAGCACATCGGCACGAACCCCGACGAGACCATCCAGGTCTACGAGAGCGACTACAAGATCACCGGATCGAAGAACGTCGTCTACAGTTCCTTCGACGACGGGACCTCGTGCGGCTTCGTGAAGGACACCCTCCAGGGCGAGATGTTCCCCGGCGGCGAACTCGAAGGCTACGTCTGCTTCCAGGTACCCGAAGACGAGACCGATCTCCTCCTCATCTCCCAGCCCTCATTCACCTTCGGCGACACCGCCCGCCGTTTCTACGCCCTCGAATAGAACCGCGTCGTAGGGGCGATCGCAGAGTCGCCGGAGGAGACGGCGCTGCCTCGCCCTGTGGTGACACACACGCCCCCGCATGCGACAGCGCCACCCAAGGCCGCGAATGTCATTCTGAGCCTGGCGAAGAATCTTCTCCGGCCAACGCACGTCGCCCGTGCGACAGCGAGACGGCCTTCGATCGCAGAATCTCTTCTGCTTCCCCTGCGCCTCTGCGCTGATCGTGGCCTCACTCACGATCCCCGCGATTCCTCTGTGCGCTCTGTGCCTCTGTGGTGAACCATCCGCCAGTTCTCAGGCGGCGTGAACCCCGGGAACCGATACGTTAAGTCCCGCGTCAGGTCGAACCGGCACCGCTCCGCGATCGCCCGCGTGTTCGCGATCGCCTCCGGGATCTCCGCGAACAGCCGCTCCATCTCCTCCGGCGGTTTCAGGTAGAACTCCGCGTTCGGACGCCGTACCCGCTCCGACGCGTCCAGCGTGCTGTGATGGCGTGTCGCCACCAGCACGTCCTGCAGCCGGTGCCGCAGGCGCGTGTGATAGTGCACGTTGTTCGTCGCCACCACACCCACACCTACTCGGCGCGCGACCTCGACCAGCGCCCGGTTCCGCGCCCGGTCCCCGCGCACGTAGTTGTCCTGCAGCTCGATGAAGAAGTTCGCCCGCCCGAACAGATCCGCATAGCGCCACGCTGCAGCGCACGCCGCGCCCATCTCCTCCGCCGCCGCCAGCCGCGCCACCTCCGACTGCCGGCAGCCCGACAGCGCCACGATCCCCGCTCCCGACGAGAGCAGCTCGCGTGGATCCAGCGCCGGCTCCCCGCGCGGGCTGCTGCAGTGCGCGCGCGAGATCATCCGGCTGATGTTCGCGTACCCCGGCTGCGTTTCCGCCAGCACGGTCAGGTGCATAGTCCCGCCTCCTGCGCCGCCCGATCCGGCCTCTACCGCGCCGCCCCCTCCTGCGTCCACAGACCCCAGCCCGTCCCGCAGCGTCAGCTCCGCTCCGATGATCCCCCGGATCCCCCACTGCCTCGCTGACTGCGCGAAGTCCATCGACCCCGCCAGCCCGTCGTGGTCCGTCAGCGCGATCGCGTCATACCCCATCTCCCGCGCCGTCAGGATCAGCTCAAGCGGCGTCGAAGCCCCCTCGCGGAAGGAAAAGAAACTGTGGCAGTGCAACTCCACGTAGGTCATGGTTGGTGGTCAGTGCGCCTGCCACCGGCTTCCCAGCCGGTCGTAGTAGATCGTCAGCGGGCGCCCGTCCTCCAGCAGCAGCTCGAAGTACTCGCGCGAGATCGGCTCCTCCGTCCACCAGCGGTCGTCCGTGCGATAGCGGTCGTGCACCTGCATCACCACCCGCCACAGCCCGCGGTGGTGCACACGACGCGGCGTGCCGTACGCGTCCGCCTCCACCCGCAGCGGCTGCGGCGCGCTCAGGCGTCGTACGGTATCAGGATGGTGCGGTCTTCCGGGTGCCTTGAGCATGGGTCTACCTCCACTGCGCGCCACACCATGGGCCCTCCAAAGCGGGCGCGGATCTCGTGTACCGACTCCAGCAGCCGCTCCAGCTGCGGGTTCGTCTCCGTGATGAGCTTGCTCTGCCGCGCCGGCTCCCGCGTGATCTCGCTCAGCGTCACCGCGATCGTGTCGACCGCCTCCGTCAGCTGCAGCGCCGAAAGCCGCGTCTTCAGCAGCGTCATCATGCGGGCCTCGTCCGACGTAGCGTCGCGGAACGTCTCCAGCCGCTCCCACACCAGGCGGCCCTCCGCCAGCACCTGCGCGTGCATCTTGCGCGCCGCCCGCCGCTCCAGCCGCATCGCGAGCCGCCGCACCACCTGCCGCGCCGCCATGATCAGCGCCTCGCTCGTCACCACCGGCGACTCGAACGACAGCCGTTCGGTGATCGCCTCCGCTGTCCGCCGCGCGATCAGCGGGTCGCCATCGATGCCGTTCGCCAGCTCCCACATCCGCCCGCCGATGCCGCGGAACTGCGCCTCGACCGCCGTCCGCGGCAACCCCGCGACGTCGCCCAGCGTATGAATCGCCAGTGCGTGCAGCCGCTGCGCGATCTCCGGATCGAACGGGAGCAGCCCCACCGAGACGTCGCGCAGGAACCGGCGCTCCCGGCCGGTATGGACGACGCTCGCCGCCCCCGGATCGGCCAGCAGCGCCGCGATCCGCGCAGCAAACTTCCCCGAAGCGATGCCCACCGACGCCAGCAGCCCCGTCTCCTCGCGCACCGCGCGCACGATCGTGCGTGCCAGGTCGTCCGCGCCGGCGTAGTGCCGCTCCAGCCCGCGGAGGTCCAGGTACGCGCAGCCAAGGCCTGCCGGCTCCACCTCCGGCGCGATGCACTCCAGCGCCCGCAGCATCACGGCCGCCGCCTCCCGGTAGCGCGCCGCATCCTCTGGGATGTACAGCGCGTCCGGATACAACGCCCGCGCGTGCCGCAGCGACCGCCCCGGCCACGCCTCCGTCAGCTCCGGCGAAGCCTCCACCACCTGCGTCCGGCTGTAGACGATGGCCGGCTGCCCGGCCCCGGCCGCCCCCGCGCCGCTGTGTGCGCCGCCGCCACGCGCCGCCAGCCGCTCGACGGCGAGGGGAAATCTGGGGACAAACACGCAGGCCAGGCGCATAACGCTCCTCTGGCATTCGCGGGGAGAGGGATCTGGATCCTACTAGAACGGGTGTTCTGTTAGCAAGCGGGCTTCTGTGCGGCAAACGCCACTTGACCATTGCGAGTCTGCGGCGCATGCTCGCTCCACTACTAATCCCTGTCGATTTCTGCGGAGGGCTTTGTCGTGAAACATCTGTCGCTTATGGCTTCACTCTGTTTCGTGTTAGTTATGTCTGCCCTCATAACCGAGCCCGCTGATGCCGCGCTGGATGTGGTGGGCGCTACGCCCACGGGGGCACGCCCAGACTCAGTTGCGATCAACACGATCACCAGGCGAGTGTACGTTTCCCACGACACCCCATTACCCAGTGATAGTTTCGTGACGGTGATTAACGCTGACACGAATGCGGTGATCACAACGATAGGCGTGGGTAAAACGGCCGTGGACATCGCCGTGAACCAGGTCACTAACCGGATCTACGTGGCGAACGGCGACAGTAACTCCATTTCAGTCATTGACGGAGCTACGAACTCTGTCATCACAACCGTGCCAGTTACTCCAAATGCGCCCAACGCAGTCGCTGTCGATGAAGCAGCGAACAGATTCGTCGTGGGTACGGGTGATACCGGACACGTCGAAGTGTTCAACGGGGCAACCAACACGTTCATGTGCGCCTCCAGTGTTTTCCAATTTCCGGAGACCGTGTACTCAGTTGCAGTGAATCCAATAAACGGCCGAATATATGCTCACTACAACCCTGGAAAGGGAGCCATTGTCGATGGGAGCACCTGTGGCATCCTACTGAACAACATCCCTACCTGCAGCGGAGGCCACGCTGATCAGCTCATTTACAATCCGGTAGACAGCCGGTTCTATGGCACCACCTGGAACGGCTCGTCTATTGGAGGGTATAGCGGTTCCACCGGCGCGACAGTCTTCTGCGAAGG
>JACRBR010000356.1 GCA_016213125.1 Chloroflexota bacterium
ATCCGACGCGGTCGACCGCTCGGGGACGATCTCGAACGTAAGCCCGCCGCCAGAGGCCGCGGGTGTCTCGCCGCCTTCAGCGGTGGTGGCCTGGGCGACCGCGGTCGAGCCGACCACCGTCGCGACGGCCGTCTTCAGGTCCTCTGTGATCTCCTGCGAGTTGGTCTTTGGCTTAGCGTCTTCGCGCACGAAGAACCACCAGCCCACCCCTCCCACGACAGCAGCGATGACGAGCAGGGCGAGCGTGCCTGCGACGATCTTTGGCAACGACATGTACATCCTTTCGCCGGACTCGCGCGGAACTCGCGCTCGCGGTGGTTGCAGGCATCTTACGGCAGCAGCACCGGGCCACCGGCAAGGAGAAGCCGCCGCAATCACTAAGAAACGGTTACGGAGTTGGGATCCTCAGTTCACGCAGACCACGGAGCAGTCCGTGCCGTGCAGGCGTTCCGCTTCGCGGATGGCGTCCTCCACGGTCGGCGCGTACTCGAACCCGACGTGCCTCGGCACCGCCGGATCCTCCGCCCCCGCGACGATGACGCGCGATGCGTGCTTCAGCCGTCGCAGCGGGTGCGTTGCCAGCACGGCGTGCACCGGGTGGAAGGCCACCCCGTTGCGATACCGGTCGATGTACGCCGGGTGCGTCGCGAACTCGTCTCCGAAGCGCCGCATGATCTCGTACGGGTCGCGCGTCTCCGGCAGCACGCGCTCCCAGCAGTCCTTGTACGACGGGTGGTGCTCCATGTCCCACTGCTCCGGGCAGGGCGACGCCAGCACCACGGTGCAACCGGGCTTGCCCAGCGCCTCGACGTAGCCGCCCAGATACCCGAGGCCCGACGATATCAGCGTGAGGATCGGGTTCAGCGTGCCGAACACCGCGTACGGGCTCCATGCCGGCAGTCCGTACACGACGACGTCCGCCGGCTCCGCCTGCGACCGCCTCGGCGGATTCCGCGAGGCCATCACCTCCAGCGCGGCCGCGCGCGTCTCGGCGACGCCACCCGCCCAGATGTGCGCCATCTTCGTCGGCGACGCCTGCACGCACTCGATCTTGTAGAAGCGCTTACCCATCCGCTGTTCGAGGTGGGCGCCCATCTGGTTCAATACGTCGTGCATTCGGTTCTTCAGCACCGACATGCTCATCCCGTCGGGATGATGCGTGTGCCGGATCGACTTCCATGTCGAAAGCCCGACGGCGATCGACTTCCACCCGCCACTGAAGCCCAGGTGGAGCCCCGCGTTGACGTACACGCAAAGGTCCGACTCCGCCGCGTGCCTGCTAATCTCGACGTCGAATCCGTGTGCCCCGGTCGTCCCGTAGTTCACGATGTTCGCGGCGTCTTCCGCATCGTGACAGAACAGGCGCTCGCCGAATCGCGCGACCAGGTCCTGCCCGATGATGGTCGCCAGCTCTCCGTGCGTGAACTTCCGGTGCAGCGCGTTCGCGCAGATCAGCGAGACGTTCGTCTCCGGCACCCCGGCGTCACGGAGCTGCGCCAACACCGCCTCGATCGCCGCGCCCCGTATAGGCCCGAACGACGTGACCGTCGGGTCGTCGAACGCGATCACCAGGCGAGAGTCCGGCCGCACCAGCTCGCGGATCGGCCGCAGCCCCAGCGGCTGGTCCAGCGCCGCCCGCACCGCCGCATCAAGATCGGCGACAGGCTGCAACCCGCCGCCCGCACCGGCGCCACCGGCGCGCGAGACCAGCCGCGCCCGTTCGGGCAGCTCCACGTCGATCGTCTTCTCGGCGAAGGGCAGCGTGGCTGTTGCCATGCGGGCGGTGTAACACGGGCAGAAGCTGGAGGCTAGACGCTGGAAGCTGTATCGCCCCTGGTCCATCCCGAGACTCCCGCCTCCAGCTTCCAGCGCCGCTCCGCTACACTCGATCGCGTGCGGGCGAAGGGGCCCGCGCTCCATTTACGGGGAGGGACCAGACCATGGCCCGGGGCGGACTGCTCGCGATCTTCGCGCATCCCGACGACGAGACCTTCGGTGTCGGCGCCACCATGGCCCGGTACGCCGCCAGGGGGGTGCCGGTCACCATGGTCTGCGCCACTCGGGGCGAGGTCGGCGAGATCGCGCCAGGAACGGGCGCCACGCCCGAGAACCTGATGCTCTACCGCGAGCAAGAGCTGCGCGATGCCATGAGCATCCTCGGCGTCAGCGACGTGCGCTTCATGGGCTTCCGCGACTCGGGCATGATGGGCACCGAGGATAACGAGGACCCCCGCGCCTTCATGCGCGCGCACGCGGACGGCGTTCGCCACATGCTGGTGAAGCTCATCCGCGACCTTCGGCCGGAGGTCGTCGTGACCTGGGACAAGAGCGGCGGCTACGGCCACCCCGACCACGTCGCCACGTATGAGCACGCGACCGCTGCCTTTCACGCCGCCGCCGACGCGTCGATGCACCCGACGGCGGGCGCTCCCTGGCAGGCGAAGGCGCTCTTCTACACGTCGATCCCCATCGAGGAGTTCATGCGCCTGGCTGCCGAGCTCCGGAAGCGTGGCATCGACTTCGGCGCGCCCGGCGGCGAAGAGGGGCTCGCGGAGTTGGAGCGCGTGCCTGCCAACTGCGTCATCGACGTCAGCGACCTCTATGACCGGAAGATGGAGGCACTGCTGTCCCACCGCACCCAGATCGGCGAGGACGATCCCATCGCGAAGGCCCCGGACGACCTGCGCCGCCAGTTCTTCTCGCGCGAGTACTTCCACCGTGCGCATCCGCCCGTTCCCGACGGCCGGGTGCTCGACGACTTCTTCACCGGCCTATCTTGAGGACCATGGGCACAAGCCAACGGGCGCCGTCCTAATACCAGGACGGCGCCCCTCCAACCGGCGGAAATAGCCCCGCCCCGCCCGTGGCCCCAAGCGTGGCCCCGCGCTCGGCCCGCCGTGACGGCGTTGCATCGAACGAGGCACGGCGTTCGTACACCGCGACGCGCCGGTACGTGCGCCCGTGAAGGGGAACCCGCCCGTCCTCAGGGATGGCGGCCGGGATCCCCTCCGCAAGCGCCAGCATGCGCTCGATTGCCTTGTGCCTGTCGAGGATCAACATGTCCGGGCTCAGCGTGAGTCGGTGTTCAGCGAGTTGATCTCCTGCCGGACGATCTGGCTGACGCGCTGCCGTGTCACCCCGAAGTGCTCGGCCAGCCGCGACTGCAGGCCCCAGCGCCCGCCATTCCCGGCCACGCCCTTCCTGATCAGCACTCTCGCGGCGATGCGGATCTTCTCCGTCCGCGTCAGCTCTCCCTCGCCCTCCCCTTCGCAGATGCTCTCCTCGATCCCTCCGGTGATGGTGTATGGGTGCACGTCCGTGGTCATCCCTGCCCTCCCGTGTGAACGCTCGCCTGCGGCGAGTGAGCGCCATGAACGTCCGTCGGCTTGACGAACCGTCCAAAAACTACGTCAAGCCCTCTCACGGGACGCGTGCGCGCCTCTCACCGGGTTTTGGTCGCGAATGACGAACCCTTAAGGGAGTGCTTTGGCGAGGTTCGTGTCATCGCCGGGCGAGGCAGTGGCTTGCGCCCACATTCGAACGCGGTGGGCCAATTTGGGGCCCGCTTCGCGTCACTGCAGGGCGAGGCAGTGCCTCGCCCCTACGGGCGGCGCCGGGTCGGAGGCTGCCATCCGAGTGCAGTTGGTCAGTGGATGAAGCGGCAAGTGGCGGGGTGCTACGATCACCGCATGCGGCGGCGTCTCCTCCTCGCCCCGGCGACGTGCCTGGCGTTCCTCGCGCTCGCCTGCTCAGGCGACAGCGAACCTGCGCCCACGCTGAGCCCCACGCCCACCCAGACGCCGACGCCCGCACCCGCCACTGCCACGCCCCTCCCAACGGCCACCCCGCGCCCCACCGTCTCCGAGAACGTGGCCATCGTCGTCGGCGGCGACCTTCGCGTCCGCAGCGCCGCCACCACGCAGTCCGAGGTGCTGAACACTCTGCCCGACAGGTCGGTCGTAGTCATCGACGCCGCCGTCCAGGGCGAGAACTGGCTTGTCGGCAGCCAGACGTGGGTCCCTGCCGCGCCGGACTGGACCACGACGTGGTTCCGCCTCACCGACGGCTCCTACGTCTACGCTGCCTTCGTCTTCATCCTGCAGCCGGGCGAAGCCACACCCCTAGTCGACCCGGCCGGGCAGGAGAAGTGGATCGACGTGAACGTCACGACCCAGACGGCCACCGCGATGCTCGGCCAGACGCCCCTCTACACCGCGCCCGTGTCCACCGGTTCCCCGCAGTTCCCCAGCCCCATCGGCACGCACCGCCTGCAGCGCGACGGCCGCGTGCCCGTCGAGCGCATGACGGCGTCGCAGGCTGGCTACGTCCCCGGCCAGGCCACCTACGACGTCGAGCGGGTGTTGTTCACGCAGTACTACGACAACAAGGGCGACGCTCTGCACCTGAACTACTGGCGCCCGAAAGAGGTCTTCGGCCGCACCGCGACCAGCCACGGCTGCGTCGGCATGCAGCTCCACGACGCCCAGTGGTTCTGGCTCTACGGCGAGCCCGACATGCGCGTGGAAATCCACCCGTAGGGCTACTGGAGATCCTCTTCCTCCGGCGGTGGTGGAACCAACGATTCGAGGTTGCGGAGAAGTTCCGGAACGTCAGTCGTAATCACTCGCCAGATGCGGTGGTAGTCGATCTCGCCATATTGGTGGGCGAGCACGTTGCGCTGCGAAATGATGCCGCCCCACGGGATTTCAGGGTGCTGAGACTTGAACTACGGTGACACGAGTCCCGCCGCTTCGCCGATGAGCTCGGTCGCGCGCTCCAGGGCTCGACGCAACGTCAAGTCCGCGAGCATATCCTCGTGCGTCGCGCCCGCGGCGATGGCGAGCAACTCGTTGCACAGCTCTCGCATGTCCCACAGGTACGCCGCCTCGCCCTCGTCAGGCCGCATAGAGAATGGTCAGGTCGCGCATGATGCTTCGTCGCCGGAAGGGGTTGCGGATCGTTCCGCGCTCGACCACGTCGGCGTCCCGGCCGAGAAGTGTCTTCAGCTGCTCCCGCATTTCGGCGAAGTCCCACAGGCTCCATTCTGCGTCGGGCGCGAACGCCACCATCACGTCGATGTCGCTGTCAGGGCGCATCTCGCCCCGCGCTGCTGAGCCAAACAGAGCGAGCTCGCTGATCTTCCATGTCCTGCAGAATGCAGTGACGGCCTCCCGGGGTACCTGAATTGCAGGATGTATGGCGTCCATTGGCGCATTGTAGCCAATTCCCGGAGCGACACACCTGCTCTTCCGCTAACCCCCAAAATTCCGGAAGCTATAGACCGATCCCGCCCCGACGACCGACGACCAACACCTGAGCGGAGCTCCCCATGTACGTCGACCTCAACAAGTCCCTCACCGACGAACAGAAGCTGCTGAAGCAGTCCATGCACGAGTTCGCGCGCGACGTCATGCGCCCCGCCAGCATCGCCATGGACAAGATGACGCCCGAAGAAACCATCGCCGAGGGCTCGCCCATGTGGGACGTCTTCCGCAGGGCGTACGAGCAGGGCATCCACCTCCGCGGCTTCCCCGAGGCCGTCGGCGGATCCGCCTTCGGCCCGCTGGAGTCGCACATCGTCAACGAGGAGTTCGGCTGGGGCAGCTCCGGCCTGGCCATCGCCCTCGCCGTCTGTTCGTTCCCCTTCGCCTTCGCGATGGGCCGCCGCGACCCGCAGATCATGGAGGAGATCGTCAACCCCTTCCTCACCGACCGCCAGGGCAAGTACATCGGCTGCTGGGCCATCACCGAGCCCGGACACGGGAGCGACACGCTCATGCCCGGCACGAAGTTCCACACCGACGAGAAGATCTTCTGGGGCCTGACCGCGACGGCGGACGGCGACGACTACATCATCAACGGCCAGAAATCGGCCTGGGTATCGAACGGCACCATCGCCACGCACGCGCTCGCCTTCCTGGGCGTCGACCGCAGCAAGGGGATGGCCGGTGGCGGCGTTGCCATCATCCCGCTGAATCTCCCCGGCGTCTCGAAGGGCGCGCCGCTGAACAAGATCGGCCAGCGCGCCCTCAACCAGGGCGAGATCTTCTTCGACAGCGTCCGCATCCCGAAGACCTACATGCTGGTGCCGCCCGAGGCCTACACCGGCGCGATCGATGCCGTGCTGGCCGGGGCCAACGCCTACATGGGCTCCACCTTCACGGGCGTCGCCCGCGCAGCCTTCGAGGAGGCACTGACGTACGCGCGCGACCGGATCCAGGGCGGCGTCCCCATCGTCGAGCACCAACTCGTCCAGAAGAAGCTGTTCGACATGTTCGTGAAGGTGGAGACCGCGCGCCAGATCTCCCGAGCCACGCTCGTCTACAACCAGGGCCAGTTCCCGCCCGGCACCGTGTACTCCATCAGCTCGAAGGTCTACTGCACGCAGGCCGCCTTCGAGGTCGCGAGCGATGCCATCCAGCTCCACGGCGGCATGGGCCTCACGAAGGAGCTGCTGGTCGAGATGCTCTTCCGCGACGCCCGCGCCAGCATGATCGAGGACGGCTCCAACGATATCCTCTCCCTCACGGCAGCGAAGAAGATCATCGACACCTACGCGCCGTAGGGAACCTTGGGCCGTCCCCCGTCGTCTCAAAGCAAGGAGGCGGGTTCCGTGCGCGCGTTCCTGCGTTACAGCATCCTGTGGCTGCCCGCGGCGCTCCTGTTCATCGCCGCTTGCGGCTCCGGACCCGCGTGCGCATGTTCGAAGGCGGCCACGCCCCGCGTATGCGCGCCCGTCACGCCTTCCGCCACGACCATCGCGCCCACGCTCGCGCCCGTCACGTATCCTCCTGTCCCGACCGTGGAGTACGGCACGGCAACCGCAACGGTCCCGCCGTCGCCCGAGCCTGCCCCTTCTCATTCACCAACGATCACACCGACCCTCATGCCGCCGGATCCGAACATCCGCCCGACGGAGACGCCAGTGCCGCCGGCGCCGACACCAGGGCCCAGCGGCCTCCCGCTGACGGTCGCGGATATCGCCGTAAGCCCCGGGGGCTGTTACTACGCCTTCGTAGACCGGTGCTTCTGGGAGGAGGCCGAGCGCCGGGGCAGGCCGCCCGACGACGGCTCCGTGGTGCTCCTCAAAACGAACTGCGATGAGAGCCTGGTCGCCCGCTTTGAGCCCGCCACTGGCACACTCGACGTGATGGTCGTGGACTAACAGCTACCCAGCGTGTACGTCGCGATGGGGATCCCCGCATCGAGAAGCTGCACGTCGACGCGCTCCAGCGTGCCCTGCGCCGGCGGGCTGGTGGCGACCGCGAACGTATCGTTCGTGCTCGACCCGGGGCTGATCTCGAACGTCCGGGCGCCCGAGAGACGGCAGCCGTTCATGTACAGGTTAAACAGGATCTGATTGGCTGACCCGGCATCGTACGCCACGAAAACCGACACCACTTCACCCTCATCGAGGACCGTCCCGACCTCCGGCGTCACCTCCACCAGGCGGATCGTCGGGTGGAGGCGCGGCTGGTCGCAGCGCTCGTTGTCGGCCACCTGCGACTGCCACTTCACCTCGGGCGTCAGGAAATGGCCGATGACGACCGTGTACTGGCAAATCACGGCCGGGCGCAGGTAGTTGGCGTCGATCGAGAACATGCTCGTCAGCGTCGCCGACCCCGACGATCCTGGCACGACCTCGTACGCACTTGCCAGGCTGTAGGTGTTGCAGTCGATGTACGAGTAGCAGTACTCGATGGTCCATCCCAGCACGTTGCTCACCGGCCCCGCCTGGTAGTTCACGTTGACGGTGATCGGTATCGGCGGCGCTGTCACCTCCGTCCCCACGGGCGGGTCCACCGAGATCACGTCGATCGCCGGCTGCTTCGCCGGGTCGATCGTCGGCGTGGCCGTCGGGGGAAGCGGTAGCGGCGTGCTTGGCGGCCGCGTGGCGGCAGCGGTGACCGGAGATGCCGCCACCGTGACTGTGGCGACCGGCGAGCGTGTCGGCGAAGCAGCGGGCGTGGCCGTGCGGGTGCGCGTCGCAACGGGCGATGCTGTTGCAACTGCGCTCTTCGGTTCGCCGTCCCCATCGCCGCCGGTCAGCGCGTTCACGGCGAAGCCCGCCGAGAACAGGAGGCCGCCCAGGACCGCGGCGCCCACGACAAGGAGCGCCACCTTCCGGCGATCCCGTGGTGGCGGGCCTGAATCGAGCCTCATACGCGCTCCTCTCGATAAGTCTCGCCCACAAGTCCCCCCGCGGCTACCCTTCCCCCATGCCCGCCGACAAGTATCTCCACACGCCTATCACCCGCTTCCAGCCGGATTCCGCCGGCACGCTGCGCGCCTTCGTCGAGGCCCTTGGCCGGACCGGAGGGCAGCCGCGACGCCTTGCGACGGCCGTCGACCTCTGGTCGAAGATGCTGGAGCGCGATCGTGTGGTCTTCTGCTCGATCGCCGGGGCCCCGGTGCCCCTGGGGTTCGGACCCGCGATCGCCTCCTTCATCGAGCGCGGCCGTATCGACGTGCTCGACATCACCGGAGCCCAACTCACCCACGACATGCTCGAGGTGTACGGCGCGAGGCACTACCAGGGGCACACGACGGCCGACGACAAGGCCCTCGCGGCTGACGAGATCAACCGCTTCTGGGACACGTTCGGCGAGGAGCAGGACTACCGCCGCGTCGAACCGACGATCTTTGAATTCGCCCGCACGCTGCCCGACCGCCCCATGACCACGCGCGAGTACACCTACCGCCTGGGTGGCTGGTTCAAGGACGTCGGCTCGCAGAACGGCATCATCACGGCAGCCTTCGACGCGGCAACGCCCGTCTACTGCCCCGCCATCGGGGACTCCGTGGTGGGCATGGACCTGGGCTTCTTCCGGGCTGAGGAGGGCAAGCGCATCGTCTTCGACGTCGTCCAGGACGTGCTCGAGATGTCGGCTATCTGCCTTCTCGCCGAGGAGTTGGGCTTGCGGACGGCCACCGTGATCTTCGGTGGCGGCGCGCCCCGAAACCACATCCAGCAGTCGCAGATCGGCACCTACATGTTCCAGCAGAAAGGCAAGGGCCACGCCGAAGCCGTCCGCTTCAGCGTCGAGCCCGTGGAAACGGGCGGCCTCTCCGGCTCCACCATCTCCGAGGGCATCAGCTGGAAGAAGTTCGATCCCGAGGTCGAGGCGGCCGAGGTCTTTCTCGACTCGAACCTCTCGATCGCCGTCACGTCGTCGCTCGTCGCCGATCGCGACAGCACGCGCCAAATGCGGTTCCGCCACGAGGACGACGGCACGCTGTCGGTGGTGCACGCGGGCAAGGCGTACAACCTGTCGGAGAAGTTCGGCTTCTAGTCCACGCCGCGCGCGTCCGCATCATGCGTTCTTATCTGCTCGCCGGGGGATAGAAAGCGAGTTCCGTGGCCACGAACCGCACAGAGCCGATCTCCAACGCACCTCTCCCGAAACGCCTCATGCGCCCGCTGGAGGAGTTCCTCAGCACGGAGACACTTGGCGGCATCCTGCTGCTCGTCGCCGCAGTCGCAGCCCTGATCTGGGCCAACGCGCCCGGCGATTCCTACCACGACTTCTGGGCCTCGCGCATGGTCATCGACCTCGACGTGGTCTCGCTCGACCTCGATCTCGCGGAGTGGGTCAACGACGCGCTCATGGCCGTGTTCTTCTTCGTCGTCGGCCTGGAGATCAAACGCGAGCTGCTGCGCGGCGAGCTGGCCGATCCGCGCCGCGCGGCCTTCCCCGTCGCAGCGGCTCTCGGCGGCATGATCGCGCCTGCCTGCGCCTTCCTCGCCTTGAACGCCGGTACTGATGGTGCTCGAGGTTGGGGTGTCCCGATGGCCACGGACATCGCGTTCGCCGTCGGCGTCATGGCGCTGCTTGGAAACCGCGTGCCGGTGTCGCTGAAGGTCTTCCTGCTCGCACTAGCCATCGCCGACGACCTGGGAGCGATCGCCGTCATCGCGGTGTTCTACACCGACGACCTGAAGCTCGAGTGGCTCGGGTTCGCCGTCGCCCTTCTCGGCCTCACCTACGTGATGGGTCGCGCCGGCATCCGCGACGTCATCGTCTATGTCGGGATCGCCATTGTCGCCTGGGTCGCTGTCCACGAGTCCGGCGTGCACGCGACGATCGCAGGCGTGGCCTTCGGCCTGATGACACCGATCAAGCCCATCTTCAGCCGGGAACACCTTTCGTCATCGGCGCTGGATCTCGTGGTCCAGGCGCGCGAGGCCGAAGGGCGTGGCGGGCCGGGTGACGACGACCGGAACGCCGCTCTCCGCGACCTGGAGGAACTCGCCCGGGAGAGCCAGCCCATCCTCGACCGGCTGGAGCACGCACTCCACCCCTGGACCAGCTACGTCATCATCCCCATCTTCGCGCTCGCGAACGCCGGCGTCGATCTTGGTGGCGACGCCATCTCCGCTGCCGCTACTTCGCGAGTCACGGCCGGGGTCGCGGTGGGGTTGATGCTCGGGAAGCCTCTTGGCATCCTCGCGTTCTCGTGGCTGGCCGTCAGGACGGGCATCGCTGCCCTCCCGGCAAGCGCCACCTGGTCCCACATCCTTGGCGTGGGCTTCATCGCCGGCATCGGATTCACCGTGTCGATCTTCGTGTCCAACCTGGCATACACCGACGCGGCTTTCGTTCAGGAGGCGAAGCTCGGCATCCTCGGCGGCTCGCTGCTCGCGGGCGTCATCGGTCTTGCCGCGCTCGGCTTCATCACAAGACCGTCACAAGCGGCAGAGGGCGGTGGCGCCCGGGTAACCTGAGGCGTGTTCAGGTGTTAAGAACCATATGACTACACGATTCCTCATCGGACCGGGCGCGCACCGTACCGTGTCCATCGTTCACCTCTGCCCGGCCTGCGAGGCACGTTACGTCACGGGCTCGATCTGCGACGCCTGCCTTCGCGACGCCGATACCGACGCCCCGCGAAAGCGCGCGATCCTCTTCCCGGCCGACTTCGCCGATCTCAGGTAAGGCCACGCGTTCGCAGCAGACATTGAGGCGGTGCCCACAGGGGAGCCAGCGCGGGCTGAAGGCCCCCGCTACGGAGCTAGTCGCCGACAACGCAAGAAGGGCCCCATGTTCGAGGCCCTTCATCTGTCTTCGTGATTGCCGGTGTCAGCTGGCCCGCTCCGACGGGCCCTCGCCCTCCGGGCCGCGCACCTTGGAGTAGCAGTTGCTGCAATACACCGGCCGGTCGCCGCGTGGCTGGAACGGCACCTCGGTCATCATGCCGCACTCCGCGCAGGTCGCCGGGTGCATCTGGCGCGGCGTGCGTCCGCCGAAGCTGGCGAAGACGCCGTAGCGCACGTACCCCTCATCGGGCTCGCGCGTCTGGTTCGTCTTCCGGGCCGAGCGGCACGACGTACAGCGCACCGGCTCGTTCTGTAGCCCCTTGTTGGCATAGAACTCCTGCTCGCCCGCGGTAAAGGTGAAGTTCTGCTTGCAGTCGCGGCAGACGAGCGTTTTGTCGGCGAAGCTCAAAGGTCCTCCCTCGGACAACGAATGTGCGGCCCACAGGGCCGCACAACAAACTGACGAGCCTGGACCACCAGAACCAGTATAGCCATTGGCCAGCTGCCCTCACAAGACGGGCAACCACTTAGGCGCGCGTGACAGGCCGCAACCTGTGCGGGAGTGGCAGCCGCCTCGCCAGCGTGTTCGCCTCCTCGCTCCGCAGCAGGCGCGTGGCCACAAAGAACACCACCGCCCCGATGCTGATGCCACCGATCACCGCCAGCCCCGCGTCCACCTTGTTCGCCAAATCCAGCAGCCCCATGAAGTGCAACAGCGCCAGCCACAGGAGGATCACCTCCGCCATCAGAACGCTTCCCGCGATCGTCCGCGAGAGCGAAAACGCCAGGTGCCCCGCATCCAGCCCGTCCAGCCGCCGCGACAACGCCCGCAGCAACAGCACGAACTCCACGATCGTCGCCACCGAGAGCGCCGCCGCCAGCCCCTTGATCCCGAACGGCCACACCAGCACCATGCACAGCACCAGGTTCACCACCATCGACACAACCGCGAAGGCCACCGGCGTCCGCGTGTCGCTCATCGCGTAGAACCCCCGGCTCAAGATCTCGATGCCGCTGTGCGCGAACAGCGCCACGGCGTACAGCGCCAGCGCACCCACCACCAGGCTCGCCGACGATGAGTCGAACGCGCCGCTCCGCAGCAGGAACGCCGTGATCGGCTGCGCCATCACGAAGATCCCCACGCTCGCCGGTATCGTCAGGTACAGGATCAGCCGCAACGCCGTCGACACCGTGTCCCGCAGCTCATCACCGCCGCGCGCCGCCTGCTCCGCCATGCGCGGGAACGCCGCCGTCGAGATCGCCATCCCAAACAGCCCCAGCGGCGTCATCACCACCAGCCACGCGTAGTTCACCGCCGAGATCGCGCCCGTATCCAGCGTCGAAGCGAAGAACGTCGCGATCACGAAGTTCAGGTGAAACGCCGCCAGCCCGATGACGCGCGGCCCCATCAGCCGCAGCACCTCCCGCACGTAGCCGTCGCGCCAGTCCCACAGCGGCTCCCACACCATCCCCACCAGCCGCAGCGCCGGCACCTGCACCACCAGGTGCAGCAGCGCTCCCACGACGACC
>JACRBR010000361.1 GCA_016213125.1 Chloroflexota bacterium
GCGCGCGCGCCGGCCGGCGTTTACATGGCGCTGGTGAATCCCCAGAGCCGGGTCGTGAAGTCGTTCCAGAGCGCGCGGGCTTTCGGTGGCTCCTCCAGGCGCACGATCTCGGGATCGAGGGCGCGCCTGATGGCGCCGGCCAACTCTCGCCGGGAGTGCGGGCCGATGAAGCGTGCGATCTCGTCGAGGTCCTGCATGACGATGAAGGTCGGCAACAGGTTGATGTGGAAGCGGCGGCGGAGATCCGGGTAGCGGTCGATATCGACGGCGCGGACGGGCAGCCGGCCGCCGGCGATCTCGATGCCGCCGGCCCTGGCGGCGAGCGGGCGTTGTCGGGCCTTCGATGAGGTGAACTCGATCACGAGCGGGATGCCCTGGCGCAGCAAAAGCTGGGTTTCGCAGGTGATGGTGCGCTCCGGAGCGATCATCATCGTCATGGCCAGTCGTCTCCCCAGCGGTCGTTGGTCCGGGCGGCGCGCCGTTCGGCTCGCCGTTCCGCGCGGCGCTCCCAGCGGTCCCAGTCTCGTTGCGCGCGCTCTCCCCAGCGGCCGGAGCGCTCGTCCCAGCGCCAGGATGCGCCGATCGCGGGGACGCAGTCGGCCCACCAGCGGCGTCGTTCGCGTTCGCCGAAGAGGTCGAAGGCGATGACGCGGGGCATGAAGGCGGCGACGCCGGTGACAATGGACAGGCCGATGAGCCAATCGCGCGTGGGTTCGATGGTGCCAGCCAGCAGGAGCACCGCGAGCACAAACGAGGCAAGCCGGACATCGACGGCGGGGCGAAGATGGAACGGGTTCCAGGGCCTGGGCCGGAAGACGGCGACGCCCGTGATCACGACGAGCGCGATGAGCCAGCCGCGCGTAGGATCGACGGTGCCGGCGAGCAAGAGCAGGGCGATGATGAAGGCAAGCAGTCGCATCGTGTCCTCCCGCGCTTACCGGCGCCAGCGGCGGCGGGCTTGGCGCCAGCCGCGTCCCCAATGTCCGTGCCAGTGGTGCGTCTCGAACGCCATGGTGCGCGGAAAGCTTTCCGCGAACGCGCGCAGTGGCTCGACGGTGCACTCGACGATGGTGCGGGCCATGTCGCGCATGTCCTCGAGGAACGACTCGAAATCCTGATCGAGCCGCCCGAGGTTCTCGGTATCGGGCGCTACTTCATCGCGCCATTCAGTGTCGGTCCATGCGTGCCAGCTTCCTTTACCGGACATGTGCGGCTCCTTTCGTGGTACACGGATGTCAGTTGCCCGGTGTTAGCGCGCGCTCCCCGGCATGGCGATCGATCCAGACGCCGGCGTGCACGAGGCCGGAGGCGACGGCAGCGCGGGCGGCGGCGAACGGGCCGCGATTCCGGGCGTGATCGATCTCGGCGGCCTCCGCCTGGAAGCGGGCCCAGGCCGTGTCGAGCCGGTTCATCTTGTCGATCTGTTGTTCGAGCAGGATGTCTTGCAGTGTCATGGCGGCCTCCTTCCCCTTGTTGGGGATGTACACGCTTATTCGTCGTCCCCGCCGACCCAGCCGCTGAGGCGCGAACCTCGGCCGCCGGAAGGACGGCGGTCCTCACGCCAGCCGCGCTCGGGGGGTGGAGGGGCGGTCTGCACGTCGATGTTGCGCACGGCGCGCGCGAGCGCTTTCACGAACCAGGTGTTGGCGGACGTGCCAGCGCGGGACGCGGCCTGCTGGGCCATGTCCTTGAGCTCGGCGGGGATGCGGATGGTGATCTTCTCGACATCGCCCTCGGCGGTGGAGAAGGCCTGCTCCTCGCCGCTGGCCGGGTTCTTCGGGTCGACCTCGACGGAGAGGCCGCCGGGCTGGTAGGCGAGGCGGACGCGGTAGTGCGCGGTGACCTGCTCGTCGACGGAGCTGGCGAGTTGGGACATGAGGTCGTGGACGGCGCGCTCGAGCGGGATGCGGGCGGCCTCGATGTAGGTCTCGATGGCGCGGCGGCGGTCGTCGCTCTCGATGAGGGCGAGGGGCTGCTTGAGGGCGTCGAAGACGGGTTCGGTGCGAAGTTCGGTGGCCATGATGCCCTTTCGGGGCGGGCTGGCATCTGTACCAGCCTTCAGCCGCTCTTGTGCTGGCACTATGATGGCACTCCTATGGCACGAAGTCAAGGGGATCGAAGGGGAAATTTGGACAAGATCTTCCTGGTGGTTAGATTCAAAGGGGCCGAGGCGCGCCACTAAACGCGAGGGGCACCCCCGAGGTGTCTTGACGACAGGCGAGCGGGACCCCTGTCATTCGTGACGCGATCCCGGGTTGTCAGGTCTCCGAAAGGTCGACCGTAGAGATATTGGCCGGAGGTTAGTCGAGAGAACGTACGCTGGGGTCCTGTGCACAGGCACACAGCGGGCCTGGCCGGCCCGGGCTGGAGGTCTCCGGGAGGCGCCATGATCACCAGATCCGACATCCATACGCTCAGATCCGGCATCGTGCTGGGAGAGTCGCCGCGATGGCATGACGGGCGGCTGTGGTTCTGCGACTGGTTGGCGGGGGAGGTCGTGGCAGTTGACCTCGATGGGCGGAGCGAAGTTGTCGCGCACGTCGAGTCGTTCCCGTTCAGTATCGACTGGCTGCCTCCGCCCGATGGGCGGTTGGTGATCGTCTCGGCGGGCGGGCGGCGGGTTGTGTGCGTCGACCCCGATGGAGCGCTGATCGCCTACGCGGAACTGGCGGGAATATCGAACCGGCCCTGGAACGAGATCGTCGTGGACGGACGCGGCAACGCGTACGTGAACAACATCGGCTTCGACATGATGGGCGGCGAAGAGGCGACAACCGGGATCGTCGCCCTCGTGACGCCCGATGGGTCCGCGCGCCCGGTGGCCGACAGGCTCGCGTTCCCGAACGGGATGGCGGTGACGCCGGACAACTCGACGCTGATCGTGGCGGAGTCATATGGGCGCAGGCTGACGGCGTTCGACATCGAGCCGGCGGGCGACCTGTCGAATCGTCGGGTGTGGGCGGAACTGGCCGACGGCGCTCCCGACGGCATCTGCATCGATGCGGAGGGCGCGATCTGGTACGGCGATGTCCCGAACAAGCGCTGCGTACGCGTGCGCGAGGGCGGCGAGGTGCTGCAGACGATCCAGCTCGACCGCGGGTGCTTCGCGTGCATGCTGGGTGGCGCGCACGGGAGCACGCTGTTCATGATGGCGGCGGAGTGGAACGGACCGGGTGGCGTCGGAGATGGAGAGCCCACGGGCCAGGCGCTGTGCGTGGAGGCGCTGGCCCCGCACGCGGGATGGCCGTGAGCAGGCGTCCAGCACGCAGGGATCAATCAGGGTCGGCCGAGGACTTCTCGGCCGACCCTGCTCGTTCGTGCACCAGGCTTACGAGGCGGGGGCTTCGATAGCAGGGGCTGTCTGGACCTTGATGGTCTTCGGCTTAGCGGTCTCGGCCTTCGGCAGGGTGAGGCGGAGGACGCCGTGCTCGAAGTGGGCCTGTGCGGCGTCGGCATCGACCTTCGACGGCAGATCCAGCTGCCGGACGAACGAACCGGCCCGGCGCTCGCGACGGTACCAGTTCTCGGCCTTCTCTTCGGTCTCCTCCTTCGTCTCGGCCTTCACGGTGAGGGTCTGGCCGGTGACGGAGATCTCGATGTCCTCGGGCTTCACGCCCGGGAGGGAGGCCTTCACGACGATTTCGCCGCCCGTGTCGAGGACGTCGATCGGGAAGAAGGCGTCATCGAGGTCGGCCGCAGGTACGATGCGGAACGGACGGAGGTCGAACATGCGGTCCATGGTGCGGCGAAGGTCCATGCGATGGAGGTCCGCCATCTCGGCAAATGGGTCCCAACGGGTGATCCTGGTCATCTCTTTCCTCCTGTTTGTTATGTCTATTTCTGGCCATTTCGCCCGACCGGCCCGTCCGGTCGCCCGGGCACTTCCTTTCTAGATCAGCGGGTGGTGAGAAGTCAAGACAGCTGATAGCTTCGCTATCAGCTTTTCCCACAAACTCCTTGATATTTCCGGCCGAGCGATCCTAGACTGGATTCATGGCAGAGGACTTCTACAAGACGCTGGGCGTGGCGAAGACGGCTTCCGAGAAGGAGATCCGGTCGGCGTACCGCAAGCTGGCGCGGAAGCTGCACCCGGACGTGAACCCGGGTGACAAGGCGTCGGAGGCGCGGTTCAAGGAGATCAACTCGGCGTACGAGGTGCTTTCCGACGTCGAGAAGCGGAAGAAGTACGACAAGTACGGCGACAAGTGGGAGTACGCCGACCAGATCGAGGAGATGCAGCGCGAGCGGGGCGCTCGGTTCGGCGGGCGCGGCGGCAACGGCGGCTTCCAACAGTTCGAGGTCAACGACCTGGGCAACGTGTTCGGGTCGTTCTTCGGGCGGGGCGGTGGTGGAGGCTTCGGGTCCCGGACGATGTCGCGGCGCGGGACGGACGTGCAGCAGCCGGTGGAGGTGACGCTCGAGGAGGCGTACCACGGGACATCGCGGACGCTGGAGCTGCTGTCGCAGGAGGCGTGCAGTACGTGCGGCGGGACGGGTCAGGTGGCGGGTGCGACGTGCCACGTATGCGGCGGCTACGGCGAAGTGCAGCGGCCTCGGCGGCTGGAGGTGAAGATCCCGGCGGGTGTGACGACGGGGTCAAAGGTGAAGATCGCCGGCGAGGGACAGCCGGGGATGGGCGGCGGGAAGAAAGGCGACCTGCTGCTGGTCGTGCAGGTGCGGCCGCACGCGCGGTTCGAGCGCAAGGGCGACGACCTGTACGAGGACGTGGAGGTGCTGCTGACGACGGCGGTGCTGGGAGGCGAGGTGGAGGTGCGGACGGTGACGGCGAAGGTGATGTTGAAGGTGCCACCGCTGACGCAGAACGGGAAGAGCTTCAAGCTGGGCGGGCTGGGTATGCCGCGCATGAAGGGCGCCGGGAAGGGCGATCTGTACGCGCGGGTGCGGGTGCGGTTGCCGGAAGAGCTGAGCGAGACGCAGAAGAAATTGTTTGAGGAGCTGAGCGCGGCGGGAGTGTGACCCCACCGCGGCCCTCCCCGTAGACGGGGAGGGAGAACTGGTTGAGATGAACGACGAGCAGATGATGGACGCGGACGAGCCGGTGTACGTGATCTCGATCGCGGCGCGGATCGTCGGCGTGCACCAGCAGACGCTGCGGATGTACGAGCGGCAGGGGCTGCTGACGCCGTGGCGGAAGGCGAACCGGCGGCTGTACTCGCGCCGGGACATCGAGCGGGTGCGGCAGATCCAGCGGCTGGTGGCGGACCTTGGTGTGAACCTGGCGGGCGCGGAGGTGATCCTGCGGATGAGCGAGCGGCTGCAGGAGGCGGAGGCGGAGAACGCACGGCTGCGGGACGAAGTGGGGCGGCTGCGGGGCCGGCAGTTGCCGGCTGCACG
This sequence comes from Chloroflexota bacterium, assembly GCA_016213125.1. Lineage (GTDB taxonomy): Bacteria > Chloroflexota > Dehalococcoidia > DSTF01 > JACRBR01 > JACRBR01. Next base: position 5,356 of record JACRBR010000361.1, read on the forward strand.
GGAGTAGACATGGTGTCCGCTACGTTGTTTGAGTCGATTGGGGGGTTCGATGACCGGTTCATCGAGCGGTCGCTGCTTGCCTTGAATCGTTTCGCGCTCGGTGTGGAGATTCCGAGCGAGGATCCGCAATTCCTGCTGGATCCCAATTGTCTGCCTCGATCATTGGATCC
>JACRBR010000357.1 GCA_016213125.1 Chloroflexota bacterium
GAGGAGAGCAAGACATTTCCATCGTCTACGTCGGAATTGGTAGTTATCCACGGATCCCATGCTTGCGCATCCGTGGCAAACAGGATGAGGCAGAGCAGTAGCGGGCGGGCGCAAGCCCGGGTGCCCGCGTTCTTTGTGAGGCAGGCCCCCAGCATTGATGCGCGTCTCATGGCGTACGCCTCCGGCGATCGGGCCGCACCGCCTCGCCGAGAAGAAGCAGAATCGCCGGAAAGAGAAACCACTGAAAACGGTCCTCTCCCAGCTTGCGCATGCGTGACTCGTATTCGCGCTTCTCCAGCCCGTCCAGAGCCTTGACGACAGAATCGGCCACCGTGCGGTTCGCGTTCACGCGCCACGATGGCGCGAACCTGGGCCGGCTCGCGCGCGAGCACGACATCGTCATCAGCACGCGCTTCCCGCTGAAGATGCTGCCGTTCGCCGGAGACACGCGCCTTGTGCTGGACCTGTTTACGCCGTTCATCACGGAGTGGGTCGAGATGACGAAGCGCGATCCCGGCGAATCGCACCGCCGCGCGTGGATCGACATGAAGCGGCGCGACCTCATCACGCAGATTGCGGCCTCCGACACGATCCTCTGCTCGAACGTGCGCCAGCGCGACCTCATCGCGGGGATCATGGGCACGGCCGGTCTGATCACGCCGCGCGCCTTCGACAGCGATCCGACGCTGGAGGGTCTGATCCGCATCGCGCCCATCGGCACCCGTCCCGTGGCGCCGGTGGCGGGCGCGCCGCGTCTTCGAGGCGTGCGACCCGGCATCGGGCCGGACGATTTCGTGATGATCTGGAACGGCATCATCGTCGACTGGTACGACATCGACCTGCTGCTGCGGGCGGTCGCCCGGCTGAAGGACAGGCACCCGCACATGCGGCTGTTCTTCATGGGCACGGAGCACCCGGACAGCTACGGCGCGAAGACGCTGCAGGGCCTGGGCGGCGGCACGACGCAGCGCGCGCTCGACCTGTGCCGGGAGCTGGGCATTCTCGATACGAATGTGATCTTCAACTTCACCTGGGCGAACAACGACGACACGCAACAGTATTTGCTGGAGTCCGACATCGCTGTGTGCACGTATTTTGACAGCCTGGAGACGCGGTACTCCTTCCGTGTGCGGTATCTCGACTGTTTCTGGGCGGGCCTGCCGCTGGTGTGCACGCGCGGCGATATGGTGGCCGAGATGGTGGAGGAGCGCGGGCTGGGTGCGGCGGTGCCGGAAGGCGACCTGGATGCGCTGACGGCGGCGCTGGACCGGCTGGCCGGGGACCCGGGTTTCCGAGCCGCCTGCCGGCGCAACGTCGAAGCGGTGCGCGAGGAGTACACGTGGGAGCGGACGCTGGCGCCGCTGATCGACTTTTGCGCCGATCCGTCAAGCTCGCCGGTGCGGAGCAACGAGCAGCGGCTGCCGGTCGCGCTGCATACATTGGACTGGCTGGCTTCGCGATCGTACTACGAGGCGCGGTTCGGCCTGCGGCGCAAGTTCGCGATCTGGCGCAAACAGCGAGCGGAGCGGGCGGAGCGGGCGGAGCGGGCTGCCCGCTGACGTCAAGGGCTGCGCGCCGCGGCCGCCGGGGGTCACCTACACTTTCGCCGTGATTCTCTTCCTGTTCCTCTGGATCGTTGCCCTGGGTGTCGCCTTCGTGTGGCTGCTGTTCGCTGCCCCGGCGCTACCCCGCGGCCGGGAGCTGGCCATCATCGGCGTCCTGGCCGCGGTCGCACGCTTCGTCCCGTTGTTGGTGTTTCGAGAGCCGCATGGGCTCTGGACCATCGACATCAACGCCTACCTGATCACGGCAAGCGACGTCCTGGACTGGCGCGATGTCTACCTGCGCGACTTTTTCGTCCATCCATACCTTCCCTTCCAGATGTACGTGTTCGCGGCGGCCAAGCTCGTCGCGGACGCGACGCCGGTCCCGTTCTTCACGGCCGCCCGCGTGCCGCAGGCGCTCGCCGATGTGGGAACAGCGCTTCTGCTCACGCGCGCGGCGTCGCGCATGTGGGGTTGGTCCGAAGGCGCGCGGACGGGCCTGCTCTATGCCCTGTGTCCCTTTCCGGTCCTGGTGACGATCTACCACGGCCAGTTCGACGCGATCTCCGTCTTCTTCGCGACGGCAGCGGTTTCCACGCTCTACGAGCCGGATTCGGCGCGCGCCAGCGCCAGGTCCGCGGCGTTGCTGGCCCTGGGCATCCTGCAGAAGCTTTGGCCGGCGTTCCTGTTCCCCCTGCTCCTGGCGCGGGTCCGCGGTGACCGCCGTTTTGCGTACTCGGCGATCGTCGGCGGCATCATCGGGGGGGCCGTCCTGGCCTACATGCTCGGCTTCGGCAGTTCGCCCCAGCGCATCTACGACGGGGTCTTCCGCTACAACACCCCGTATCCGGAAGCCGGCGGCCCGCCCCTGATCCTCCATCGCTTCCTTGGGTCGGTACCCGGGTCAGACGCGCTGTTTCGGTTCGAGGTGCACCATGGCGAGTGGGTCGCTTATGCCGCCGCGCTCGCCGCGATGGGCTGGCTCGTCGTCCGCCGCGCCCCCCTGTATGAGGCGGGCGCGTGTGTGCTGGCGGTGCTCTTCGCGCTCATGAACGACGGGTCGCTGTACCACCACCTCTGGATCATCCCGCTGGGTCTGCTGGCGGGGCAGCGGCTCTTCGTGGCGGCCGTGGTGCTGACGCATTCCGCCTACTACGTCATTATCGGCTTCATTGGCGGCGCGATGTTCTTTCCGGGAGTCGAAGGACCCGGCACGCAGTGGCTCGGCCAGCATGCCCACTGGTTCAC
>JACRBR010000026.1 GCA_016213125.1 Chloroflexota bacterium
GAGGTGGTGACGAATGCCGTCTTCGCCGCCCCGATGTGCTCCACGGCGTAGATGAAGAGCACGCTGCCAACTCCTGTGCCGATGAGGCCGGCGACGGCGATCGCCGCGACACCCCGTTGCGAAAGCGCCAGGACCGGCCGCTCGCCGAAGCGATTACGGGTCATGGCCAGAGTTGCCCAGACGGCGATCGAGGCCGCCGGAATGCGCAGGCTGGCGGCGCCGATCGCATCGAGATTGCCCTGCTGGCCGCGCAGCCAGACGGTAGCCGTCGCCCACGCGAAGGCTGCGGAGAGCGCGAACACGACGCCGCGCATCACCTCGACCCGCACGGGGTTGTCCGCTTCGGCGTGGTGCTGTTCCAGGACGATCCAGATGATGCCCGCGACGATAAGCGCGCCCCCGAGTGGGAGCCGCCACGTCACGTCCTCGCCTAGAAGCAGCACGGCGAGGACGAACGTCAGGAACGGGTAGGCGCTGTTGGTGATGGGGAACGAGCGGTTGACGCCGAGAATGCCAAGTCCGTTGATATACAGCGTATCGCCGAGCGCCTGGCCGGCGATGCCGGAGCCCATCATCGAGAGGCCCGTAATCGCCGTCATGTCACCGAACTGCGCGAAGCCCGCCGTCGCGACCAGGAGGCCGACGAGGAAGAGGCTGGCGGTGAGGCTCCGCACGGCCGACATGACCAGCGGCTTGAAGCGGCCCGCCTGCGAGGCAAGCAGCACGGAGCTGAGCGCCCAGAGCGCGGAGGACAGGAGGGCAGCGGCCGCGCCCACGGGCGGGTCTCCTTGTGTCGCTGTTTGCTGCTACCGGGGTATCACAGCCTACCGGATTCCACCCAGACGGGATACGAACCGAAGATCTTGAAGAAGTTCGACTGCTCCTTCACGGCGGCGAGCGCCTGGGCGAGCAGCGGGTCGTCGCGGTGGCCTTCGCAGTCGATGAGGAAGATGTAGATGCCCAGCTCGGCGCCGGAAGGGCGCGACTCGATCTTAGTGAGGTTGATGCCGCGGTCGGCGAACTCGTGCAGGACGCTCACGAGCGTGCCCGGGCGATCGTGCGCGACGGCGAACGCGATCGAGGTCTTGTCGCGACCCGTGCGGGCGGCGCCGTCCCGGCCCAGGGCGACGAACCGTGTCTTGTTGATGTGTGAATCCTGGATCCCGCTCTGGATGATCTCCGCGCCGTAGATCTCGGCGGCGCGCGCGGGCGCGATGGCGGCGGACCCGGGCGTCTTCATCATGACGATGACGGCGTCGGCGTTCGAGAGCGCCGCCTCGGTCCGGACAGCGGGGAAGTTCGCCTCCAGGTACTTCCGGCACTGGCCAAGTGACTGAGGGTGCGAGTAGATGACCCCGATATCCTCGCGCCGCGCGCCGGGCTTCACCATGAGGCAGTGCTCGATCGGGAGGACGACCTCGCCACACACGGCGATCCTGTCTTCTTCGATCAGAAGATCTACGGTCTCGGTGATGCTGCCCTGCAGGCTGTTCTCGACGGGGACGACGGCGCGGTCCGCCTCGCCGCGCTCGACCGCGCGCCCAGCGTGCGTGATGGTCGAGAATGGAGCGTAGTCTTCCCCGGGGTAGAGGCGCATCGCGGCGACCTCGGTGTTCGTGCCGGCGGGGCCGAAGTAGGCGACGCGCACTAGAAGCTGCGCACAGGCGGGGGCGACATGAGCGCCTCGCGGAGCTGCTCCTCGCTCTCGTGCAGGGTGACGGCGATGACCTCGTCGTCGGCGTGGATGATCGTGTCCGGCGCCGGGACTTTGGGCTGGCCATCGGGACCAACGACGAGGCAGATCATGGACTGGTAGGGCAGCAGGATGCCCTTGATGGACTGTCCGACGACGCGCGACTCCTCGGGAATGCGGACCTCCACCAGTTCGAGGCCGCTGCCCTTCAGCTCCAAGAGCTGGATCAGGTGGTGGGTGGTCGGGAGCCCCTGCTCGATATGCGCCATGATGGCGGAGGTCGCTGATACCGTGATATCCACCTCGTCAAGGCGGCGGAAAAAGGCCTCGTTCTTCGGATTGTTGATGCGCGCGACGGTGCGCTCTACGTTGAAGAGCTGCTTGGCTACCTGGCAGGCCACAAGATTGTCCTCGTCGTCGCCGGTGACCGCCAGGAGCATGTTGGCCCGCCGGGTGCCGGCCTTTTCGTGCACGCTCGCCTCGCAGCCGTCGCCCTCGAGCACGATATCGCCGAGGTCATCGGCGACGGCGCGCGCCTGCGCGGCGTCCTGCTCGATGACGAGGACTTCGTAGCTTGCTTCGACGAGTTCCTTGGCGAGGTGGAAGCCGACCTTGCCGCCACCGACGATGATGATGTACATGCGTGGAGCGCTGGTCATCCGGCCTCCTGCCGCATGAACTCGGCCACGATATCGTTTGCGGCTTCGTCGGAC
>JACRBR010000035.1 GCA_016213125.1 Chloroflexota bacterium
CCACGAGAGTAGTATCGGCAGCGCGAGGGCCGGGCTGTGGCGGGAAGCGCGCGATTCGACCGCCGGGCGGGAGCATGTTACACCAGACTTCTGGCAATCAGCGGGCTATCAGGGGAGACGGACATGAGGGTTCGAACCGCGACGACGCTGCGAAGGATGCAGGAGGGGCCGGAGATCGTGGTGTTGCCGGGCGCGTACGATGCGCTCTCGGCACGGCTGGCGGAGCGCGCTGGGTTCAGCGCGATGTTCACGACGGGGTTCGGGTTCAGCGCATCGGCGCTGGGGCAGCCGGACTTCGGGCTGCTGACGATGTCGGAGACGATGGACCGCGTGCGGCACGTGGTGCAGGCGGTGACGGTGCCGGTCGTGGCAGACATGGACACGGGGTATGGGAATCCGCTGAACGTGCAACGGACCGTGCGCGAAGTGATCGCGGCAGGGGCGGCGGGCATCATCCTCGAGGACCAGGAGTGGCCGAAGAAATGCGGACACTTCGAGGGGAAGCGCGTGATCGCAGCGGAGGACCACGCGGCGAAGTTGCGCGCGGCCGCGGACGCGCGGGAAGGCGACGACCTGGTGATCATCGCGCGGACGGACGCGCGCGCGCCGCTGGGGCTGGAGGAGGCGATCCGGCGCGGGAGGCTGTACCGGGACGCGGGAGCGGACGTGGTGTTCGTTGAGGCGCCGCAGAGTCTCGACGAGCTGCGGGCGGTGAAGGCAGCCATCCCTAACGTGCCGCTGTTCGCGAACATGATCGAGGGCGGGAAGACGCCGCTCCTGACGTACCGGGAGCTGCAGGAGCTGGGGTACAAGATGGTGGTATTTCCGCTGAGCGCACTGCTGGCGGCGGCGAACGCGATCGAGGGCGTGTATGCGGAGCTGTACGCGAAAAAGACGACGGCGGGGGTGGTCGACCGGCTGACGTCGTTCCACGAGTTCGAGGAGATCGTCGGCGTGCCGGAGTTGCGCGCGGCGGAGGCGAAGTACGGGGTCGTTTAGGGCGAGACGGACCTCACACCGGGAGAACGGGATGCCCACAGCGCAGCTGAACGAGATCGAGATCAACTACGAGGTACACGGGGCGGGCACGCCGCTACTGTTGACGCACGGGTACACCGCGTCGCTGGAGATGTGGCGGGAGCAGGTGACAGGGCTATCGGCGAAGTACCAGGTTGTGATCTACGACATGCGAGGGCACGGGAAGACGACAGCGCCGTCGGATATGAATCAGTACTCGCTGGCGCGCGACTACGTGGCGGACAAGCTGGCGCTGATGGACCATCTGGGGATCGAGCGGGCGTACGTGGGCGGGCTCTCGATGGGCGGGATGATCGCGCAGGAGTTCGCGCTGCAGCACCCGGAGCGGGTGAAGGCGTTGCTGCTGAGTTATACGGGACCGGGGGCGGGCGCGGGGCGGGATCCGACGCAGCGCGCGATGTTCGAACAGATGCGGAACATGATGGCGACCATGGCCCGGACCCGCGGCATGGGCGCGATCGTGGACGCGATGCGCAACTCGCCGATGGCGAAGGCGATGGTGGGGGCCGGAACGGACGCTATGCCGGAGCCGGTACGGCGCCACATCGAAGGCATGCGGACGATGAGCGTGGGCGGTTACCTGGGCGGGGCGAAGGCGATGCAGGAGTGGGCGGGCACGCTGGAGCGGCTGAGCGCGATCAACGTTCCAACGCTGGTGCTGGTGGGAGAGAACGACAACCTGCTGGGGCCGAGCAAGGCGATCCACGACGCGATCAAGGGGAGCCGGTTCGTGCTGCTTCGGAACAGCGGGCACGGGACGAACATGTGGCGGCCGGACCCGTTCCTGGCGGAGACGCTGGCTTTTCTAACGGACGTGGATGCGGGAAAGCCGGTCGAGGGCGAGTTCGTGGTGCCGTGACGCCTGCTCAGCGGCCGCTCGGAACGGGCGGCGCGGAAGGCAGAGAGGGCGTCCAGAGCCGTTTCAGGGCCAGTACACCGAGCTTCGCGGCGAGCGAAGCGGCGATGCCTGCGTACACGAGGGCGTTCGTCGCGGCGGTGTAGCGCGGTGCGATGTTCTTCCGGTGGTAGAGGTACAGCGAGCGGTGCCACTGGTACGCCATGCGGAACGGCACCGTACGCGAGCTGCTTCCCTTCCGATGATGGACGACGACGCCGGGGTGGTAGACGACGCGGCCACCGGCCTGCTTGGCGCGCCAGCACCAGTCCTCATCCTCGCAGTACATGAAGAAGCGCTCGTCGAGCAGGCCGATCTCGTCGATCACCGAACGGCGAATGAGCAGGAACGCGCCGACGACGGAATCGACGTCAGCGATCGCGTTCTCGTCGAGGTAGGTGAGGTAGTAATGGCCGAAGCTGCGGTGACGGGGGAACCAACGCGAGAGTCCGGACATGCGGTAGAAGTACGTGGCGGGCGTCTTGAACGAACGGTGGGCGGCGGGATCGAGGCGTCCATCGGGCAGGAGGATCCTGGGGCCGAGGATGCTGACATCGGGATTGGCGTCCATATAAGCGAGGGCGGTTTCGAGCGCACCGGGGGTGATGACGACGTCCGGGTTCAAGAGCAGGACGTAGTCGCCAGCCGTCCGCGGGATCGCCTGGTTGTTGGCGCGGGCGAAGCCGACGTTGCGCGGATTGTTGACCACCGACAGGCCGGGGAACCTATCTTCCAGCCCGTCCGCGCTGCGATCCGGGGAGGCGTTGTCGACGAGGGTGACGTCCCAATCGGGACGGAGCTGCGGCCAGAGGTGATCGAGGCACAGGCGCACGATGGCGCCGCCGTTGTAGTTGACGATGATGACGGAGAGCCGCGATCCGCTCATGCGGGAACCTCCCGAGTTCGAATCAGGCCGGCGTAAACGGCCTCGATGCGGCGCGCGTAGACGTCGAGGCCGAAGAGGCGCTCGGCGCGGCTGCGGCCGGCGGCGCCGAATGCCCTCGCGCTCGCGCGATCATCGAAGAGCCGGGCCACGGCACCGGCTACAGCGCGCCAATCGCCCGGAGGGGCGAGCAGGCCGGTCTCGCCATCAACGACGATCTCCGGAACACCGCCGTCGTCGGCGGCGACGACGGGCTTGCCGGCGGCCATGGCCTCGATGAGGACGAGGCCAAAGGGCTCCGGGCGGATGGAGGTGTGCACGAGGACATCGATGGCTGCCATGACCTCTGGGATGTCGTCGACGGTGTAGGCCCATTCGGTGAAGTGCATGCGGCCATCGAGGTGCAGGTCCGCCGCCAACTGCCGGAGACCATCGGCATAGGACTCGTAGCCGGGCAGGCGGCCGCCGCAGACGATGTAGTGAGCGTCCGGACGACGCCTCGAGACCTCGGCCGCGGCGCGGATGAAGATTTCGGCACCCTTCCAGGGGTCGAGGCGGGCGACGAATCCCGCGACGGGTGCATCGGAGCGGATGGACAGCTCACGGCGGATGCGTTCGCCGGTCTGCGCAGGGTTGAACCGCGCGAGATCTATGCCGTCGGGGACGATCAGCAGACTCTTGTCGCGCGGGTGACCGCCGCGGTCGAACATCGCGGCGACGGCGCCTGTCATGGCCACGATGCGCGACGAGAGACGCCGCGCCATGGCGAGCAGGAGGAATCGTACGGGCGCAGGAGCATCAGGGATCTCGCGGATGTGCCAGACGTGGGGCACGCGGGCGAACCACGCCGCCCAGGCACCGTGCAGCGTGTAGAGCGAGTTCGAGTGCACGACTTGAGCACGTTCGCGGCGGATGACGAACGCGAGGCGGGTCATCGAAGGCAAGAATCCGACCAGGTACTTGAGATGAACGATGGGGTTGCGCGTCGAACGGAGCTGGGCCATGGGCAGAATGACGACGCGAACCCCCGCCTGCCGCAGCCTTCCGGTGAGGGGGCCCTCGCGCGGGAGTACGACGACGGGCTCCAAGCGGCGGGAATCGAGGGCGGTGACGAGCCGGTATAGCGCGATGTCTGAACCGCCAACTTCAGACGTCGGCTGGACGAAGACGACCTTCCGGCGGGGGACGGGCCACGTCGCGGTTTCCGGAAGCGATTCGCGCCGCCGCTCCAGCGGTCGTGAGCGAGCGTCAATCATGGTGTGCATCTCGCTTCTCGATGATGGTGAGGTCCTGTGTCGAAAGGCCATCCAGCCTGCCGGACCACGTTCCCCGACGGACGGACGCGGGTACATCAAGGCCATGGCGAGCGAACAGGTTACGCACGTACGGCTCGGCATACGCGACGGCGGTCTCCGGGCTCTGCTCGGACTCGTAGCGGCACACCGTGTCACCGAAGGGGAAGTTCAGGCCGGAGCCCTCGACGTGCGCGTCGCCATCCAGCAAGAACCAGGACGCAAGACAGCGGCCACCGGGAGCGAGCACGCGGCTGATCTCGGCAGCGTAGGCCTCGACATCTTCGCGGAGGAGATGTGTGAACACGGACTTTACGACGAGGAGGTCAAATGAGCTGTCCGCGAAGGGAAGGCGCAACGGTCCGGACTGGCCCCGCGGGTTGTAGCGACCGCTGCGGCGATCCAGGTGGACGAAGTTGAAGTTGTCACGCCGGCGGCCAATGTGGGCGCGGCACCAGTTCACGGCGCCGGCCTGGACATCGATCCCGGTGTAGGACCCTTCGGCCGACAGGTAGTCCTCGAGAAACAGCGCCATGAGGCCGCATCCGCAGCCGACGTCCAGCACGCGCTCGTGGGGCTTCAGGTCGCACAGGAGGCGTGCGTAGGAAAGCCACTCCGCGCCCGAACTCTGAAAGATGCTGGGGTCACCGACCTCGCGGCGGAGGTGAAACGGAGGCAAGCGACGCTGGTTGTTTATCACGCGCGCGGCGTAATCCACGGGATCGAGCAGGTACAGGCCGAGCGTGCGGGCCGAGCGAAGGAAACGGATGGCGCGCGGCGTCGACCGACGCAGAAGAGTGTGTTTGATACGCGATTGGTTGCCGCTGACGGTCGCGGCTGATGCCTGCGTCATGCTGCCTCCTCGTGGACGCTCCGATAGACGTCGAGGGTCGCCGCGGCCGTGCGTTCCCATGTGAAACGTGCTGCTCGCTCGATGCCGCGGCGGCGCAGGTCTTCGCGAAGGTGGTCATCGGTGAGCACCCGGACCGATGCTTCGACGAGCCCCTCGATATCGAGGGGGTCGGCCATGAGGCCGGCTTCTCCAACTACTTCCGGCAGGGAGCCTGCGTTGGACGCTACCACGGGCGTGCCACAGGCCATCGCCTCGAGCACGGGAAAACCGAAGCCCTCGTGCAGCGACGGCATGAGGAGCAGGTCAGCCGAGCGATAGACGCGAGGAAGATCGGGTGCAGCGACGACGCCCAGCTCACGGACGCGGTCGCCGAGCTGGAGCCGCGCGATCAGCTCGCGCTGGGCTGGGGAGAATGTGCCGCCGACCTTCACGAGCTCTACGGGATGTTCGAGTCGGCGGCTGAGCGCGGCGACGACGCGGATCACGGTGTCGATGTTCTTGTAGAAAGCGCAGTGGCCAACGTGCAGGACGCGGATGGGCGCACCGGGAACCGGGCGGGCTTCCTGCGGACAGGGGCGGAAGCCTGCGGACACGCCCTCGTGGATCACGGCGACGCGCGCAGGGTCAATATCCGTGAAGCGCAGCAAGTCCTGCCGTGAGCTTTCGGAGACGGCGATGATGCGCGCGGCACGCCGCATGCCCGCGAGGTTCGAGCGGTTGGCGAAGATGGACAATCGGGGGAGGAGGTCGACGGGGAGTTCCCGCGCGGCGAGTTTCATCAGCATGGCGTCGTGGAACGTGACGACCGTGCGTTGAGCGTGTAGACGCAACGCGGCGTGCGCGTAGCCATGCTCGACGATGTGGTGGACGTCGGCCGGCGCAGCCGCAGCGCGCCAGGGGTAGGTGGCGTAGTGGTCGACGTATCCGGCGAGCCGGGCGAGTTGCTGTGGGGCGGAGGCGCGCGCGAGATCACGCGGGTAGTAGTGGGCGAGCTGAAGATCCGGCGGCGCGCTGCGCTGAAGAGCAGCCGTCAGCTCGGAGGCGTAGACCTCCGAGCTGGTGCGCCGAGCGGCGGGAAGGGTATGCAGCAGGCGAACTTTCACGTATCCCGCCTTCGCGTGCTTGACCGCGTCCCCTTCTCCGCGATCGCCTCGGCGTACAGCTCCTCGTACTGGCGGGCGACGCCATCCCAACGGAAGTCACACGCGCGCTCGCGGCCGAGGCGGGCGAGGGACTCGCGCGCGGCGGTATCGCGAAGGAGGTCGACGAGGCTGTAACCGAGTGCGTCCGGGGAAACGATGCGACCGTAGTCGCCGCCGGCGAGAATCTCCTCCGCACCGGGATTCGGCGTGGCAACCACGGCGGTGCCGCTGGCCATGGCCTCGGCGTAGGGCCGGCCGAAGCCCTCGTAGCTGCTGGGAAGGCAGAAGGCCCACGCCCTGCGGTAGAGGGCTGCCAGCTCCGCCAGCGGGAGGTCGCGGAAGGTGCGGACACCGGGCGCAGCGACGGAGTTGTCGAAGACGAGCCAGAGCTGGGCGCGGGGGATGGCGGGCCTGACGATGCGCTCGAAGTGGTCGACGAGGAGGTAGGCGCGCTTCCGGTCGTGCAGGCGGTGGCCGACGAAAAGAATCGAGGGGTCCGGACTCTTTGCCTCCCCTTCCTCGAAGAAGGCGTCGGCCACGCCGTTGAAGATGGTACGCGCGTGCACCAGCGGGAAGTGACGCATGGAGGCGGCAGAGTCCGAGGCGGTGCGCGTAGCGCGCGCGATGCCGAGTAGCTCGAGCGGGTAGATACTGGCGAAGAGGGCCTTCGTGACGAGACGACGCGCGTGGAGAGCCTCGCCGAGGGCGGAGCCGTGGAGGGTGCGCACGACGGGCGTCCGTGTGCGGAGGAGATGGTTGTCGCCCATGGCGTGGATGACATCGAAGCGAGAGAAGTCCTGGCGCGCGAGCCAGACGCCGAAGCCGAAGATGTTGCCGAGCCGGCCGCTGACGACCCGCTCGTGCTCGCCGGGCTGGACGACCTGATACAACGCCCCGGAAGGTGCGGGATCGAGAGCGTACATCGTGACGGCGTGGCCTCGGTGGGAGAGCTCATCCGCCAACTGGTCTGTGAAGTGCCCAACGCCACCCTGGGAGCGGCTGGGAAGGAATCGCTGAAGCATTGCGATCCGGAGAGGGCGCGGGGGCTCCGGGCCGGACGGGACGAGCCTCAAAACAGGGTCGGGCGGTGGGCTCAGCGGAGCAGCGTGCATTGCGCTCATGATGTTCGGCCTCCCTGCGCGCGGAGTGGTGACAGCTTGGGGTCGCCGGTGAAGCGCACAACAGCACCACTCAGGAACCAGAACGGCAGCGCCACAACGGCGAGATCGTAGCCCGCATATGCAACGAGCAGCTGGACCGAGAAGATGGCGGCGCAGAGGCCGGCGACGGCGAGCTGGCCCGAGCGCGCGGCCACCTTATGGGCGACGAATGTCGTGCGGAGGAGCGCGGCCAAGAGCCAGAGGTACACGGCGAGACCGACGGCGCTGAGATCGCCCGCGACTTTCGCGAGCGAGAACTCGACGAAGAGGGGGATGTCCCCGGTCACATATCGGGTTCCGATGGCGGTGGCACCGGTACCCAGCCCGATGGGGGAGCGGAGCGCCAGGCGGAGATGCTCGGCGTAGGTCATGGTGCGAGCGTGGAAGATGCCGTCCTGATTCCGTATCAAGCCGTCGACCCGCATGAATGTGCCGGGCGAGGCGATGAGCGCGACAACCACGACGGCCAGCAGTATGGCGAGCGAGGCGAGGGTGGCGGTGCCAAAGCTCCTGCGCAGGGCGACTGTCACGAGCATTAAGGGCGGTAGCAGGACGAGCAGCGATCGCTGGTTTTCGATGACGTTCATGATGATGAGCGCAGCGAGGATCGACCACAGCAGCCAGCGCTTGCCGCCACGGCTGCCGAGCAGAAGCCCGGTGCAGAGGAGGGTTGCGAGGGAGAGAAAGAGCGCAAAGTTAGACGGCCAGGCGAACGTGGCGTTCGGGCGGAAGATGATGGAAGCGCCGTCACCAGAGACGAACGTCGCGTTTGCGAACCCGGGCCCGAGGTTGGCGTATGCGTTCGCGCCGGCCAGATACTGATAGAACCCAACCAGGCCGATGGGCACCGCGGCGATGAGCATGAACCACGCAACGCGGCGAAGGTCCTTCTCATCGCGGATCATCTCTTGAGCGACGAAGAAGAGGGGGACGTAGTAGAGCCAGGTGCGAACACCGACCAGCGACTGCTGGAACGAGGTGACGTGCGGGTTCGCCATCTGCACGACGACAACGCTGGCAAACACGGCGAGGGGCAACCCGATGGGGTTCGAGGGCAGCAGAGAGTCGTGCCTCTGGATGCGGTCGGTGACGACGCGCAGGTATATGGCGAGAACGACGAGATCCTTGAGCAGAAGTACGCCGGGTTCGTCGAACAGGTTGCGGAAGTAGCCTTCGACGAACACGATGATGAGAGCGGCGTAGACCGCCTGCCTCCAGAACGCGAACGACAGCGCGAATGACGCGGCAACGACGAACAAGGTGAGCAGGTCGATCCGACCGCGGGCAGCCGCGTCACCCAGGCCCACTTCGATGGCGGCGCCCAGGAGCAGCAGGCCAGCTATGGCGATCGGGCCGGTGCGATCAATGTGCGGTGCGCGAACGGCGATCATGACATGGCCTCCTCTGCCTGTTGTGCGATGACGCTCCACGCGAGTTTGCGGTCGTATAGGGCGCGCGCTTCGCCGGCGAGACGCGCGCGTTCTGCGGGTGATTCGAGCAAGCAGGCGATCTCGTAGGTCAACGCGTCGACGTCTCCAAACGAAGCGAGGCGTATGCCACCGTGCCTCAAGTAGTCGGGTGTTTCGGGGCCGTCGTAGGCGACGACGGGGAGACCGTGTGCCAGGGCCGAGGCCAGGGTCGTGCTGCGACCGGACGCCCCGCCCCGGTGCGTGTGCACGTACACATCGAGCGCGGCCAAGCACCGCGACGCATCGGCGGCGAGAAGTGGGCCGGTCCAGACGAAGTTGTCGGTGACTCCCTCCAACTTCGCCGCGCGGTCGAAGAGCGTGCGCTGCCCGGCATCGGCGGCGAGGCCTCCCATCATCAGGAACCGCATGCCTGATCCGTTAGAGCGCGCTAGCGTGATGAGATCGGCCGGCCGTTTGCCGACGGCGAGCGGGCTGAACTCGCCGATCAGGTGCGCTCCGCCTACGGATGCACGAAGGGCGGCTCGCTCGGCATCGGTTACAGGCTCGGGGATGATGCTGGCACCGACGGGGATCTGGCGCACGTCGGGGCGGCCGGGCGTGAGCCGCCGGGCGAAGCGCGCCTGCGCCGGGTTGGTGCAGATGGCGCGATGACTGGCTGACAGGATGAGCAGCGCCTGCGCGCGGTGGGCGAGGGCGGGGCCCAGCCAGCGCGGGTTGCGCGAAAGCGGAGATGCGATCTCGTGCATGGTGGTGACGACGCGCGCACAAGCGGAGCGGCGGAGCAGCATCGCCAGGGCCGCAGCTCCGGGCGCCACGCCGCCGCGCCCGTAAAGCTGCGGGACGTACTGGAAATTGATGACGTCGGGGCGGAGCTCGCGAACGAGACGAGCGTCGGCGGCGGCGCGAGAAAGGCCCCAGCCCTCCACGTCATGGACACGAACGCCGGGCCGATGATCGCGCGCCGCGCGGGCTGACGTCACAACCGAGACATCGTGACCGCGATCGGCGAGGGCGTGGGCGAGGTGGCGGGTGTAGTCGGCGACGCCGCCAATATCGGGTGGGTATTCGCCACTGATGAAGACGATGCGCATGGGCCGAACAGGCGGCGTGACGGGTGGCGTGTAGCCCGCAGGGCTGCCGGCGATGGTGGCACTTACCATGCCGCGCCTCCCACGGCTTCGCGGATGGCCGCCAGGTGATGTGACGGCATGAGGCGCTCGGTGATTCGCGAACGCGATGCACAACCCATGCGCCGGCGCAGGGACGGATCGTCGAGAAGCTGGCGCAAACGTTGCGCCAGCGCGGCGACGTCACCCGGATCCACGAGGAAGCCGGTCACGCCATCTTCGAGCCACTCGGGGATGGCGCCGCTGCGGAAGCCGACGACGGGGACGCCGCACGCCATGGCCTCGATGCCGACAAGGCCGAACGGCTCAGGCCAGACGGAGGGCACAACGACGACCGCAGCCCGGCAGTAACAGTCCGACAGCTCTTCGCGGCCGGTCCAGCCCAGGAACTCCACGCGCTGCTCAAGGCCCAGGTTGCGGGTAAGGGTGACGGCGGCCGTGCGTGCAGACCCATCGCCATTCACGATGAGCCGGACGTCATCGTCGAGCGCGGTCAGCGCCTGGATGAGGAGGTGAAGGCCCTTCTCAGGGACGATGCGGCCAACGAACAAGAGCGACCGGGAGGGACGCACTGGGGGCGAATCCGTCCTCGGAGCGGCGATTCCCGCGAAGTACGGCGCCACGACCACGCGGCCGGGCTCGGCGCCCTGCGCGATCACCCGCTGTCGCATGTACTGCGAAGCGGTGAACACAAGCGGGGCGGACCGGAGGCTTTGCCGGGCCGCGGACGCACGCCGATAGAACGCGGCCGCGGTCAGGGGGTTGCGCACGTACCAGCAGCGCCGGGCCAGATAGCCGGCAACGCACGCCGTCCCCTGCGTGCTCGTGCACGGCGCGCCTGAACCGGTATCGTGGTCGATGCCGCTGGGGCAGTAGACGTGGTTGTGGACGAAGCGGGCGACACGGTATCGCTCCCGCAACTGCAGCTCGAGCTGGTAGTCGTCCATGGCGTGCAGGAACACGAGGTCCGGCTCGAAGTTCGCCGCCAAGTCGAGCACGACGACGCGGTTGTGCGGGGCGGTCGCGTGCTCGAAGTCATCGCAGCCGGGGACGACGTGGACGCCGCCATCAGGGCCCGGGGATCCCTGACCGCAAATGACGGCGACGTCATCGTGGTCGTGGCGAAGCTCGGCCGTGAGATCCTGCACATAGCGACCGATGCCGCCGTTGCTGATGTAGTCGCGGGTGATCTGGAGGATCTTCATCGCAGCTCCGCGACGCGGGCGGCCGCTGCGGCGTACGCGTCGATCGTGCGGGCCGCAACGTTCGGCCAGGTGATACCGGATACCGCCTCCATTGCCGCACGGGTCATGGCCACGCGGGCAGCGGGGGCCGACGCGATCAGCGATTCGCAGGCTGCCACAAACCCTTCGGCATCGCCTGGATCTACGAGGTAGCCGCTGCGAGCGTCGTCGATGTACTCCGACGCGGTTCCCACGGCACTAGCGACGACCGGCAGGCCGGCGGCCATCGCTTCGAGGACGGCCGTGCCAAAGCCTTCGAAGAGTGACGTCGCGATCAAGAGGTCGTGCCGGCGGAACTCTTCGAGAACCTTCCCATGGGGCAACTGAGCGCGGACAGCCACGCGGGAGCGCACGGCCGGATGGAATGACCGCAAGACTGACGCCTCATCAGAACCAGCCCCCAGGATCGTCAGCGTAAGCTGCGGGTCGCGCGTGGCGAGACGGTCGAACACCCGGGCGAGGACGTGCGCGCCCTTCATCCACGTCCAGGAGCCGCAGAACAGAAGCCGCCTTGGCCGGCCGGTGGAGGGTTGGACGATCCCGAGCCAATCCGGCTCGATACCGCCGGGCAGGACAAGCGCCTGTTCCGGGCGTTTCCAGCACCGATCGATGGCAACGTCCGCGTCGGCCTGGGTGTGACAGTTCAAGAGGTCGGCGGCGCGAATCGACAGCTCGGTCTGCTTGAGGCGCAGCTTGCCGAAGTGCAGCCGGTGCCGAAGCGTCGTGCGGAGGCGGCCGGCATCGACTTCGCGAAGGAAGGCCTGCCAGTAGCGATGCTCCAAGCCGTGCGATCGCGCGACGATGAGCCGTCGGCGACCGGAAGAGTCGCAGCGCAACAGGGGGGCGATGTAGCCGTCGCCGCCGCTGATCTGGATGACGTCGAAGGGGCCGTGGCGCGCCTCCGCCCGTCGCACTCGCGCCACCGTCGCGGCCCCGAATAAGGGGTAGCGGAACGAGGAGCGGCGCACGACGGAGGGGTAGTCATCGAGGTAGAGGTGGTCCACGGTGGAGCCAAGTGCTCGCATGGCGTTACTGATGCTGGCGTTAGCCACCGGCATGCCGCTGGTCTCATTTCGCCCACACGCCATGACCGTGAGCACCCGCAGCGACTGCCGCGCGCTCGATGTGAGGCCCGTCTCACATGCCGGTATCGCCGCGACGGCCGTGGAGGTCATGATGTTCCTGTCGAAACCCGAGAGCCGAACCGGGGCGAAGGTGGGCGGTCGATCTGCACGAACGCCCTCTTCACGCGCACCTGACGGACCGGGCGCTCGGCCCGGGTGTGAATGACGGCAAGCGCGTTGCTCCGCGGACTGCGGGGGGCCGATCGGTCGATGGAGGTCTGTGGTGATGTCATGATGATGCCTCACACATGAACAGGTAGGCGGGTGGGCGCAGCAGGTTTTCGACGTGGGTGGCACGAAGGACAGTCCGCACCGCGCGGCGCAATTTGTTGCGGGAGAAGTCGAGTCTGCGCCAGGTGACGTTCACGGCGCCGGACATGTTCAGGTAGTAGCGGATGTCGTTGAAGGTCGTGGGTATCTCGCAGGCGTTGTGCACGGTCTCCGACCAGCGGCGATCACGTTCGAGGCCAAGCTGGGCGACGGGGGACTCGTGGATGAACAGCGTGCCCCCGGGCTTGAGGCAGCGCAGAACCTCGCGCAGGGTGGGTATGGGCGAGAGGGAGTGGTGGAGCGCGGCGAAAAGGAAGGCAGCATCGAGGCTGCCCGACTCCAGGGGGATGCTATTGAAATCGCTGGTGACAAGGGTCAGCTTCGACAGATCGCCGCCCAGGTCCTCGTAGACCTGTGTGCCGACCTTCTCGAGAAACCCGCGAGAGAGGTCCTGAGCGAAGACACGGTCGACGGCGGGGAGGCGCGAGACCTTGCCGGAGAGCCAGCACGAGCCGGCCGCGATATCGGCCACCGAACCATGGACGCGGGAGGCAAGCCCTTCATCGGCCAGCAGGGTGTCCAACACGGCCTCGGAGAAAGGCTCGAGCTTTTCACGAAGGCGGCGCCAGGCCGTCTTCTGATCGTCGCCCCAGCCGCTGGCGAACGCGTCCGCGCCGCCGAACTCGTAGTGCTCGTACTCGACGTACGCGCGTTCGCCCTTGCGAGGGAGCGCGCCCTCGACAACGGGGACAGGGGTGGGAGATGCGAGAAGCTGTTGCGCGTTCATATCACCTCATCGAATCCGTTGCAGGTGCCCCATGCGGTCCACGGCGCGCACGAGCTTGAAGGTTCCTTCATCAACCACATCGCGGACGGCGCGCTCGACGTCATCGCACCCGCGGCGGTACTGGCCGAGCGGGAACACATCGTCGAGGAGCACATGCCCGCCGATCCGGACGCGCTTGCCCCACCGGTCGAGGTCCGACCGCACGCCCTCGTAGCGATGATCGCCGTCGATCAAGACGAGGTCGGGGGTTCCGACGTCGAGTTCCATCGAGGTGGAGTCGCCGATCAGGAGGCGCGCATCGACCGAAAGGCGGTTGCACATATCGCGAATCTGCTCGTCGTGAGGGCGGGCGAAGCGCTCATCCGGGGACTGCGATTCGAGGGAGCCGTTGTCGATGGACCAGAGCGTGCCATGGGGAGAGATGGCGGCGGCGAGGACGACGGTGGCCCCACCCTTGTAGCGGCCGATCTCGATGGCGGTGCGGACGCCGGAACGGCGCGCGAGTCCGAACATGTACGCGAGCTGGCGCGGCGTCATGAGGGCGACGCCAAAGGCGAACGGGGTGCTGGGCAGGAGCCCTGCGAGGTCTTCGAACTGAACGCGCGGGTTCGGCTCGAAGTCGAACTGCACACCGTCCAGGGTCATCGGCGCGTAGACCCGCCGGCCCAGGGTATCGGTCACCATCTCGCAATCGCGATCGAAGATGCGTTCCACAACGTTGCGCCGGAAGCCCGAGGAGGGGATGCCGGGAACGGCCGCAGCGAGAGCGGAGAGGAGCGGCCTGACGGCGCCGCGAATCGACGACCGTGTACGCGGTGTGGGGATGGGCGCGGTTGTTTCCATGGCGGCGTTCACAATCACCTCACGACTTGATGAGATAGCGGCCGGTGTAGTCGATGTAGTGCAGGTAGGCGTCGGGGGCGTGGCGGCCAAGGAACTCATCGGTCGCGCGCCGACAGCCCTCGAAATGGCCGTAATCGTCGATGACGACGACGCCGCCCGGGGCGACGAGATCGTAGAGCTGCTCGAACACGGTGCGGGTCGACTCGTACCAATCGCCATCGATACGCAGAACTGCGATGGGGCCCAGTCTGTCGCGGGCGAGCGGGAGGGTGTCCTCGAACCAGCCCTTGTGGACGGTTACCGAGGACTCGGGGTAGCCGATTCGGCCGACGATCAGATCGAGCGCTTCCTGCGGGGAGGCCACGTTCACGCCCGGCGACGACGGTGAAGCGCTCCGCATAAGGTCCATTGCGGCGGGGCCATCGAGGTCTGCGCGAGGTTGGGGCATGCCTTCGAAGGAGTCGAAGAGGTGGAGTGGGCGCCTAGCCCGGCCTTCTGCGAGGTTTGCGAGTGCCATCATGGCGGAGGCGCCACCGCGCCAGACGCCGCACTCCACCAGCGCCCCGGGCAGCCCGCGGCGTTCGACATATGCGACCTGTTCGTACAACGTGACCAGGCGCTCGTACGACAGCTGGGTGTGCGTGCCAACGTGCGCGATGGCCTCACGCGCGGGGGCCTCCAGGTCGTAGCCCTTGTGAACTGCGGCGAGCGAAGTAATGGACGTGGAGCCACCGGTGCCGTTGGCAACGGAATTCCGCAGGCGGTCGCGAACGCGCCGCAACGGCGCCACCAGGGGCTCACGAAGTGTGCTGACCATGCGGAACCTCCTGCGCCACCGGCCGTGGCGCGAACTTCGGTATGAGATTGATGACGCTGCAACCAAGGGCGGCGATGTCCGGCCGAAGGCACGCGTACGCAGCCAGCGCGGCGGCCGGGGCGACGATGCTCGAAACGACGACGCCGGCGCTGGCGGTGAGCCCGAGCGCAACGGCGCCCACTGTCATCGCGACGACCCCACCGGCGACGGCGGAAACGGGCGCCGCCGCGCCGAAACGCAGGACTGCGGCGCCGAGCAGCGCGGCGAGATAGGCGCCGTAGCCCACAAGGAGGACGGCTGCAACCCCTGTTGTCTCGCCGCGCGGCGCGACGCCAAGCACGGCCGCGGTCAGGAGCGGTGTCAGTACGCACAGGAGCGCGAGGTTTAACCGCTGACTGCCCGCCGCGTTGAGCGCCTCCGCGAGAAAGATGATCGGAAAGAGCAGGCCGGCGGTGACGAGAAGCAGCGCGTACGGTGTGGCCGCGCCGTCGAACTCGGGTCCCAGGAGAAGCCGCATGACGGGGCCCGCCGTCGCGACCCCGAATATGACGGCAGGGACGACGACGAAGAGACTCGCACCCACCAGACGATCCAGCTGGCGCGCAAACAGGACACGATCGGCCACCCATGAGCGGGCAAGGAGCGGGAACATCGTCGCGTTGAGCGCCAGGGGCACGACGACGAGCTGCTGGGGGGCACGGTTGGCCGCGTGAAACATGCCTGTCGCGCTGAGGCTGTAGGCGCCGAGGATGAGGACGGGGATCTGCTGCCAGCCAACCTTAAGCGTGCTGGCGGCGCCGATGGGCCATGCCTCCCGAATCAGGGTGCGCCAGTGATTGAGAACGGCCGCGGGCCGGCTTATCCGGCCGCGGTAGAAGCGCCGTCGCGCCAGCAGAGCGATCCAGACCGTCTGCACGATGACGGCCGCCAAGCTTGCGGCCGCCAACCAGACGATGGATCCGCCCGCCACGACGAGCACGACGATGCTGAGAACGAAGGTGAGCAATGCCTGGACGAGGGACGGGGCCAACAGCTCGTTGAGGCGCAGGTCCGCCTGGAACGGCATCGACAGGATGCTGACGGGACCGACCAGCAAGGAGAGGCCGTAGAGCATCGCGCCGTACCTGACGGGATCGGGATACCCAAGGACGAACACACCCAGCACCATGCACGCGTAGCTGCCGCACGACACGACCGCCTGCAGCATCGCGGCGGTAGCGAGAAGGCCCTCACGCTCGAGTGGACGCTGTGAGATGTCACGAAGAACGATGGTGGCGAGACCCCAGTCATTGAAGACGACGTTGAAGAGCGCGACGTAGGCAAACAGCAGCGCGTACTGGCCCAGGCCATCGCGACCAAGCTCCCGGCTCAAGAGCGCAATGAGGGCGACGCCGAGCACCACTCTCACGACGGGCGGGAGCAGCTGCGCAATGGTGTTCGCCGCCGCGCGCGATGCCAGAGGCGTGCCGGCGATCTCGGCCGGTCCCACACCCACGGGGGTCGCAACGCGCGGAGCCAAAGCTGTTGAACCCGTCACGCAGCCGCCTTCTGTTCGCTCAGGACCTGGCGGTACCATTCGACGGTTCTCACCAGCCCGTCATCGAGTGATAGGCGCGGCGACCAGCCCAGGACGGCCCGGGCGCGACCGCTGTCGACGTACTGGCAATCGATCTCGTTGTGTCCGGGACCCGCGCCGCGCACATCGGGCTGGAGGTCGGGGCGGCCGCATACCTGCGTGATGCGATGCACCAGGCTGAGCGCGGAGATCGGCCGGGCGCTGCCGAAGTTGAAGGCGGGGCCATCGCCGACGGCCTCGTCCGGGCAACTACCGAGCGCGAGGTAGGCATCGACGGCGTCCTCGACGTAGAGGTAGTCGCGCTCCGGCGTGCCATCGCTGCGAATGATGGGACGCTCGCCGGCGAGAACGGAGAGGACTGTGCCGGGAACAAGGCGGCTGAAGTTGAAGTCACCGCCGCCGTAGATGTTGGCGCAACGTGCGACCGTGACCGACTGGCCAAAGCCGAGGCGATAGCTGCGCGCGAGCAGGTCCGTGCAGGCCTTCGAGACCTCGTACGGCGCGGTTCCAAGCAGCGGGGAGTCCTCCGTGTAAGGGAGAAACGGCTGCTGGCCGTAGGCCTTGTCGCTGGACGCGACGACGACGCGCGTCACGCCGGTCTGGCGGCAGGCCTCCAGAATGGTCCAGGTGCCGCGGATATTCGACTCGAAGGTGGAGAGCGGGGACCGGTTGGCCGGGCCGACGATGGCCTGGGCGGCGAGATGAAAGCAGGTGTCGACCTCGTACTCGTTGAGGGCGCGCTCGACCAGCTGGTAGTCGGCGGCGGACCCGCGGACGACGTTCGCCCGGCCCTGGAGGCCAAGGACATCGAGGTTGGTGTGCGCCGCCTCGTCACGCAGGATGAGGGTAACGGCTGCCTGTCGATCGATGAGCGCCTGGGCCAGCCACGAGCCGACGAAGCCGCCGGCGCCGGTCAGGAGCACGCTGCGTCCGTGCCAGTAGTTGTCAGGCAATTCGGGCCTCCTCCCAGGTGCGCCAGGGCGCGTGTCCGCACGACCAGGCGGCGTTCAGGTCCACGTTGTCCTTGTAGGTGTCCATGCATGCCCAAAAGCCTCGGTGCTGGAAGGCCATGAGCTGTCCTTCCTCCGCGAGGCGCACCAGGCACTCGCGTTCCAGGTCTGTGTTATCGTCGAGATAATTGAACAGGCGGCGGTCGAACACGAAGAAGCCACCATTCACCCAGCCATCCATGCGGGGCTTCTCATCGAACCGCGTGACGCGCTGATCGTCGTCGACATCAAGGACGCCGAGCGTGAGGCGAGGCTGGACGACGGTAACGGTGGCCACACGGCCGTGCGCGCGATGGAAGTCGAGCAGTGCGCGCAGGTCCACATCCGAGACGCCATCACCGTACGTGGCGAAGAAGAGATCATCGGTGAGGTACGGCTGGAGGCGCTTGATGCGCCCGCCCGTGTTCGTCTCGAGCCCGGTGCTGCCGAACGTGATATTCCAGTCTTCTCGATTGTCGCCAAGCAGCTCCGGGACGTTGCCGTTTCCGAGGTGAAGGCGCATGTCGCGCCTGCGCCAGCTGTGGTAGTCGAGAAAGTACTCCTTTACGCGGTCGCCGAGGTAGCCGAGGGCGAGCACGTAATCGGTGAAGCCATGCTGGGCATACGTTTTCATGATGTGCCAGAGGATGGGCTTTCCGCCGATCTCCACCAACACCTTGGGTATGGCCTCCGTGTATTCACGAAGGCGCATGCCCTTACCTCCACAGAGGATTACGGTCTTCACGTCAGGCTGCCTCCTTGCTATGGACCTGCGATGGTTGCAGAACGCCCGCGGCCGTCATGCGGCGGCGCGCGTCCGCGAACGCGTCGCGCAGCTCGTGCTGGGACGCGGCCCATTCGACGTACTCGTTGACGATGTCCTGCTGGGACACGAGCGGCTGCCAGCCAAGGGCCTGGAGTTTCGAGACGTCCGAGACGATATGGCGGCTGTCGCCGACGCGGAAGATACCCGGGACCTCCGGCGCGACCGGCGCATTCGCGGCGCCAATCACCATCTCGGCAAGCTGCAGGACCGATACGCGACGATCGCCGCCGACGTTGTAGGCCTGGAAGCAGGCGCGGTCGTCCTCCAGCGCGAGGAGATTCGCGCGGACGACGTCGTGGACGGAGACGTAGTCGCGCAGCTGGCCGCCGTCCTCGAAGAGGACGGGGGCTTCGCCGCAAAGCGCGCGCATGGTGAAGGAGCGGAGCGCGCCGGAGTAGGCGTTGCGCAGCGACTGACGCGGGCCCTGGACGATGGAGTAGCGCAGGGCGACGCTGGGGATGCCGTATTGGCGACCCAGCGTGAGCGCGATCTCCTCCTGGGCATGCTTCGACAGGCCGTAGCACGTCTGTGGATTGGTATAGGTCTCCTTGATGGGGAGGACATCCATCGGGCCAGAACAGACGGGGCAAATGACGTCCCACGCCCCGCGCTCCAGCTGGGCACGCGGACGCGGGCCGGGCTGCTGCTTGCCATGCCGGGCGCAGCGGTAGAGGCCCTCGCCGAAGACTGCCTGCGAGGAGGCGACGACGATCTTTCGGATGGGGAAGCGCTCGTTCACGATGATCTCGTAGATCAGGGCCGTGCCGGCCGCGTTCGTGGTAAAGAAGCGGCTGAAGTCGGTGAGGTAGTCCTGATAGGCGGCGAAGTTGAAGACAACGTCGATACCATCGAGCGCGAGAATGAGTTCCGCGCGATCGGCGATGGACGCACGCCGAAGATCGATGCGCCGATCAAGATAGTCCGGCCAGTCTCCTGTGTGGACGGGTTGTTCCAGCGAGTCGAGGACTCGGACGTGATGACCGCGGGCGAGCAAGGCGTCCGCCGTATGGGAGCCGATGAAACCAGCGCCCCCGATGATGAGCGTGTTCATGACCGGCTGACCTCTCCCTGCAGCATCGCCTGAGGCGTGCGGAGCATGATCCACAGATCGAGCCAGAGCGAACGGCGTTGCACGTACTCCAGGTCCAGCGCGAGCATCTGGCTGAAGCTGGCGCGGCCCCGCTTCTGGACCTGGTAGAGGCCGGTGATGCCGGGCTTCACGGCCAGGCGCAGGCGCTCGTGCGGGCGATACAGGCCGTACTCGTACGCGATGGGCGGGCGCGGCCCGACCAGGTTCATCTCTCCGCGCAGGATGTTGATGAGCTGGGGCAGCTCATCGAGGCTGGCGTTGCGAAGCCAGCGGCCGACGCGCGTGACCCGTGGGTCGTCGACCACCTTGAAGACGGCCGAACCTGCAGAGTCACGGCTGTAGGGCTGGTCATCGCGCACGAAGGCGCGGATCCACTCGCGGTGCTCGCTGTCGTCCTGGCCAATCTTCATGGTCCGGAACTTGTAATAGGTGAACGTGGCGCCACGGCGCCCGACGATCGGCATGCAGAACAGGACGGGGCCGGGCGATGAGAGCTTGATGAGGACGGCAATGGCGAGCCACAACGGCGCGAGCACGACGATCAGCGCAAGGGCGATCGCGCGGTTGTAGGCCGCGGTGATCAGCTCGTACATGCGGTGGCCGCTCGAGTACTCCTGCGTTCGTGACGCGGCCAGCCGTTCGGCATTCCGGGCGTAGTCGATGTTCATGAGTCTTGCTCCACTGCTGTTGCGGTGTACGGGCGGAACTGCCAGAACGCGGCCGGGTTGGCCGCATCGGTTCGCGACCGGTGGAACGCGAGGAGTCGGTGCCAGAGGATCTGGATGTCCCGCCAGACGGAGTAGTTGCGGACATATTCGAGCTGCGCCGCCACCATCGAGGCGTCATCGAAGAGCCTGGCATTGGCCCAGACGGCAGAGGTGAGACCGGGCTTCATCATGCGCAGCTCCGGCAGGGCGCCCGAGGCGCCGGACTTGGACTCGATCGGGGCCGGACCGACGATGCTCATCTGTCCGCGCAGAACTGCGAGCAAGGCCGGAAGCTTAGAGACCACGCGTGGGCCGGAACCTGCGAGCGTGTACACGGTGAAGGCGCGATCGCGGACATCCAGAAGCGTGTGCCGCTCGAAGACCGGGCGGCGGGACATGCACCGGCTCGTGATGCGGGCGATAGCAAGGGGGCCGAACACCACCAGGAGGGCTGTTGCCGAGACCACGTCGAAACCGCGTTTCACCACAGCCTCGAGGCCCGTGAGGCGGACTTCCCTCAGGGCGTACATCGGCACGCCGGCGCGGCTGACGACGTTGATGTTCCCGGTCAGTGATTCGTCGCGCCCGGCGAGGACGCGAACATCAAAGCGACGGGAGGCATGACCGCCGAGGATGGCGCGGCGGCTCTCCCAAGGTGTGGCAAGCGGGTTCACGAAGACTTCGTCCGCGCCCAGAGCCGCGGCGCGTTCGAGATCGTACGCGGCGCCGAGCACGGGCCATACGCCGGATCCGATGCGTGAGCCAATGGGCCGAAAGTCATCGAGGAAGCCAACCATGTTGAAACCGGAGTCGGAGAGGTGGCGCGCCAGCAGAAGCGAGCGCTCGTCGACGCCGACGATGACGGCGCGGGGACGAAACGCACCACGCGCGCGGGCCGCGTACACGACGCGTCGCGCGGCCACGCGCTGAACGCCCGAAAGAACTGTCGCGCCAGAGATGAACGCCAGAAGCCAGGCGCGCGCCATCAGGTCCGTGCCGACGGAGAGGTCCGCCATCACAAGGGAGACCGCCAGCAGGGCTGCCGCCTGCACGACGCGCGCATATTCGTCGGCGCCGGAGAGAAGGCGCGACCGCGCATAGAGCCCCCGCAGGGCAAGCACCGCGAGCCAGCAGGGGACCTGCGCAACCACGGCCGCGATGTAATGTTGCCCCGATATGCCGGCGGGGCGCAGGCCGAACGCAACCACGAGCGCCGTCGCCGCCGCGAAAGCGTCGAGAAGCAGCAGGGCGATCGCGTAGGATGCCCAGTCCTTCCGGATCGACCCATCACCGCGGACCAGGGACTCAGGCAGCCAGCGCATTGACAAGCACCCTCGCTCCACTCGGCTCGAACCGAAACTTCATCGCTGACAGGCCCTCGTGCTCGAGGGCGGAGATGATGTCCTGCTGGTATCCGTCGCGGGCGAACACGATCATGAATCCGCCCCCGCCGGCGCCGGCGACCTTCGCGCCGAGCGCCCCGGCGGAGCGAGCGACCTCGTAGGCACGATCGGTTCTCTCGTTGGTAACGCTGGCGGCCGCGCGCTTCTTCGCCCGCCACCCGTCATCGAGGAGCGTCCCAAAGTCATCGAGACGGCCCTCGGCGAGCAGATCGCGGGCGCGATAGGCCTGGGACTTCATTTCGTCCGACGCGCGCAGGGTGTCCGATCGGTTCTCGGTGATGTTGCGACGCTGCTGCGAAAGGACCGACGAGGCCTGGCGGCAGACTCCCGTGAAGAACAGCAACACCCGGCGCTGGAGCGCGAGATGCGTTTCCGTGGAGACGTTCAGCGGGCTCACGCTCACGGAGGAGTCGGGGCGGAACTCGATGAAGTTCAATCCGCCGAATGCGGCCGCGTACTGATCCTGCTTGCCGATGGGCTGCGCGAGCCGGTTGATCTCGATATCGCAGGCAAGTTCCGCGATGAGCGATGGCGTGAGCTGCTTTCCGCAGTACGTGGAGAGCGCCTTGACCAGGGCGACCGTGACGGTGCTGGACGATCCCAGGCCAGTGCCGGGCGGGACCTCCGACGAAAGGAAGATCGAGAGACCTTCGTAGATCGAGAATTCATCGAGGACCGCGCGGGGAAGGCGCATATCGTCGTGCGCATCGCGCGCGCAGGGGGCCTCGTGCCGGAAGAAGGTGCGATAGTCCGACGACGAGACCTGAACGCTGCCCTCGGCGTTGCCGAGCACGACGTAGAAGTACTTGTCGATGGCGGCGCTGAGCACGGCGCCACCGAACTGCTCGTAGTAGGCGGGCAGATCTGTGCCACCACCAAAGAAACTGACTCGAACCGGCGCGCGCGCGATCAACATCCAGCGTTCCCTCGCTCGTTATCCAGCGGCAGCCGCGAACTCCTGCACG
>JACRBR010000038.1 GCA_016213125.1 Chloroflexota bacterium
ACGGGACGCCGAGCAGGTAGGCCTCCTTCTGGACCCCGCCGGAGTCGGTGAGGACGGTGCGCGCGTGGCGCTGGAGCTGCAGCATGTCGAGGTAGCCCACGGGGTCGATGATGCGCACTGTCGGTTCCACCTCGATGTCCGTACCCAGCAGCGCGGCCTTCGTGCGTGGGTGCAACGGGACGATGACGGGCTCGTGCAGGAGCGCCAGCGCGTCGAAGATCTCGCCCAGCTTCCCCACGTCGTCGGTGTTCGCCGCCCGGTGGATCGTCGCGAGGACGTACTCTCCCGGCTTCACCGCCAGCCGCTCCAGCGAGCGCGACTTCTGCTCGGCGAGGGGGGTGTTCTGCAGCAGGGCGTCGTACATGATGTCGCCGGTTAGGTAGGTTCTAGGTTGTAGGTTATAGGCTCCAGGGTCGGTTGGTAAGGGACTGTCGTCGGCGGATGGCATTCCCTCCTTTCGAAGATTCTCGATCGCGGTGTGTGTCGGGGCGAAGAGCCACGTCGAGACGCGGTCCGCAACGATGCGGTTGATCTCTTCCGGCATGTCGCGCACGAAGCTGCGGAGGCCGGCCTCGATGTGCGCCACGGGGATGCCGAGCTTGGCGGCGGCCAGCGCCCCCGCGAGCGTGCTGTTGGTGTCGCCGTAGATCACGACGGCGTCCGGCCGCTCGCTGCGCATCACCTCCTCCGCCTGTTCGAGGATCTGGCCTGTCTGACGGCCGTGCGTACCGGAGCCGACGCCGAGGTGGTGGTCCGGCCGGGGGAGCGAGAGCTCCTCGAAGAAGACGTCCGAGAGCAGGGGATCGTAGTGCTGTCCGGTGTGCACGAGGATCTCCGTGTGGCTGCGCCGCACCGCGCGCGAGAAGGGGGCGGCCTTGATGAACTGCGGCCGCGCGCCGACGATCGTGAGGAGCTTCATGTGTTCAATTCACCACAGAGGCACGGAGGGCACAGAGGTCTGCCGAATCCTTGACAGAGGTTGCGGTACTGAATCTCGGAGGGATTGTGTGGGGACAGGATAGCGCGGGTCCGGCTTTCGGCTGTTGTCGGCTACGCAATGGGGGCATCGGTGGCCGCTGTCGGGATGGTCTCGCCGGTGTCGCGGAGGTCGATGCGGGAGAGGGCGATGAGACGGGTGGCGACCTCCTCGCGGGAGCGCGGGGGGTTGGCGGCGAGCTCTTCGATCTTGGCGACGAGCTCGCCGCGCGCGACGGCGGGGTGACCTTCCACGAGCATGATCTTCTTGTGGTGGGTGTGCAGCAGCTTCTCGTGGGGGCCGACGAGCTCCTCGTGCAGCTTCTCGCCCGGGCGGAGGCCGGTGTAAACGATCTGGATGTCACGCCCGGGCTCCAGGCCCTTCAGGCGGATCATCTTTTCGGCCAGTTCGGCCGTCTTCAGCGGCTCGCCCATGTCCAGGATGTAGATCTGTCCTTGCCCCGCGAACGACGCTGCCTGGATGACCAACGCAGCCGCCTCTTCGACGGCCATCTGGAAGCGCGTGGTCTCGGGATCGGTGATCAGCACCGGCCCTCCGCGCTCGATCTGGCGCAGGAAGAGCGGGACGACGCTGCCGCGGCTTCCCATCACGTTCCCGAAGCGCACCGCCGCAAACGTCGTGTCGCCGCCTTGGCCGAGAGCCGTGGTAAGAAGCTCGCCGATGCGTTTCGTCGCGCCGTACACATTGTCGGGATTCACGGCCTTGTCGGTGGAGACGAAGACCACCTTGGCCGCACCCGCTTTGGCCGCCGCCAGGCATACGTTCAGCGTGCCTGCCACGTTGGCCCGCAATGCGGCGTGAGGGTGCTCCTCCATCACGGGGATGTGCTTGTATGCGGCCGCGTGGAAGACGATGTCCGGCCTCGCCTGCTCGAACGTCGTCTCGACCTGGGCGCGGTCGGAGACATCGCATAGCCAGATCTTCACGTTCGATCGCGTTTCGTCGGGGGCGAGGTCGCGCTCCAGGTCGTACAGGCCCGTCTCGTTCACGTCGAGCAGGTGCAGCGTGCCCGGTTGGAACTCGTACACCTGCCGCGCCAGCTCCGACGCGATGAAGCCCGCGGCGCCCGTGATGAGCACGGACTTGCCCCTGATAGCGGCGGCACACATCTCCGCGTCGATCTCCACCTGCTCGCGGCCCAGGAGGTCGTCGGCGGTCAGTTCGCGCAGCTCGGCGGCGGCGGCCTCGTTGCGGACGATGTTCTGCAGGCCGGGCACGGTGCGCAGGGGCACGCGCGTCCGCTGGCAAATGCCGACGATGTCGCGCATGACGTTGCCGGGCGCGGAGGGGATGGCGAGGGCGATGAGGTCGACGCGCTTTTTCGCGCAGATGTCGGGGATATCGAAGCGGTCGCCAAGCACGGTGACGGAGTGCATGCGGACGCCGCGGAGGCGGCGGTCGTCGTCGATGAAGCCCAGCGGGCGGTACTGCCACCGGCGGTTGTGAATGAACTCGCGCGCCAGCAGCTGGCCCGTGTGCCCGGCCCCGATGATGAGGACGTTCTTTACGCCTGCGTCGTAGCCGCCGAAGGGGTTTCGGGAGGCGATGATGCGCGGCCCGAACTTCAGCCCACCCATGGCCAGCAGCATCAGCGACGGTGCCACGACGTTCACTGTCAGTGGGATGTGCCGGGGGCTGAGGAAGGCGTTGATAGCGAACAGGAAGATGGATGTCAGGCCGATCGCCAGCACGAGGTTGAAGGCGTCAGCCGCGCCGGCGTACTTCCACTGCGTCCTGTAGACCCCCCCGGCGAAGTTCGCGACCAGATACGCGATGGCGATGAACCACGACACCTGCCCAAAGAACCGCCATGACGCGGACGGCACATCACCGTCGAACCGCAACGCCAGCGCCGCAACGTACGCGGCGAGCACCACGGCGGCGTCGAGGAGCAGAATCGGAACCAGGCGAGCGAACTCGCTCAGTGTCGGCGGGAGGCGGCGGTCCATCGAGAGAAGCTTATCAGAGGTGAGAAGTGGGACGTGGGAGCTTGGAACTGAGAGTGGGATGCAAGAGGCGGGAGAGATGCGAGTTAGCGGGCCCCCTGGCGGGAGACCACGACAGTGACTGTGCGCCACAGGATTTTCAGGTCGCCCAGGAACGAGTGTTCGTTCACGTACTGGATGTCGTATCTCATTGTGTCGTCGTACGTCAGGTCCGCGCGGCCGTTGACCTGCGCGAGACCGGTGATGCCGGGCTTCACGTCGTGGCGGCGGTGGTACTCCTCCGGATACTGCTCCACCAGCTCCGGGATCTCCGGCCTCGGCCCCACCAGCGACATGTCGCCGCGCAACACGTTCCAGAAGTTCGGCAGCTCATCCAGGCTGCTGGAACGCAGGAGCCTACCGACGCGCGTCAATCTGGAGTTGGGTGTTGTGAAGATGAACGTTTTGAAGTGGATAGGCTCCAGCTTGGGCGTTTCGTATGGTCTGTGCCCGTCGTGGGACATGGACCGGTACTTGTACATCGTGAAGCGCTTGCCTCGTAGACCTACCCGCGTCTGCGTGTAGATGACCGGGCCGCGCGAATCGACCTTGATCGCGAGCGCGATCAGCGGATACGTGGCGATGAAGAGCGCCAGGCCGATGACGGCGACGATGATGTCTCGAACACGGGTCAGCATGCGTCTCAGGTCCGGTGGCCTCGCACGATCTCCTCGACGGCGGTGATGACGCGGTCGACGGCGCTATCGGTCATGCGGGTGTACAGCGGCAACGACATCATGGTCTCGAACGCCTCGTCTGCGACCGGAAAGTCGCCGGGCGCCCACCCGAACGTCTCGCGGTAGTACGGGTGGTGATGTATCGGGATGAAGTGGACCGATGTGCCGATGCCCCGCTCTTTCATTTCTACGATGAACTGGTCTCGTGAGATTGTAAGCCTCTCCGGCCGCAGCCGCACAACATAGAGGTGCCATGCGTGCGTGCTGCCTTCGCGTTCGATAGGGATGACCAGCTCCGGCATCGCGCCGAAGCGCCGGTTGAACTCCAGCGCGATGTCGGAGCGACGGCGTTGGAACTCATCGAGACGGCGGAACTGCGCGTGGCCAAGGGCCGCCTGGAAGTCGCTCATGGTGTAGTTGTAGCCGGCTGCCAGCACCTGGTAGGCCCAGGAGCCGCGTGCTGTGTAGCGGTCCCAAGCATCGTTGCTCATCCCGTGCAGCGCCAGCAGGCGGCACCTCTCGGCGAGGTCGTCGTTATTCGTGGTAAGCATGCCGCCGCGGCCCGTGGTGACGTTCTTCGTTGGGTAAAAGCTGAACACCGTCGCATCGCCGAACGCGCCGATGTGCCGGCCATCGATGTAGGTGCCGAGACCGTGGGCCGCGTCCTCGATGACGCGCAGATCGTGCTCCTTCGCAACGCTGAGGAGTTCGCGCATGCGACAGGCCGAGCCTGCGTGATGGACGGGCAGGACCGCCTTCGTCCGCGGTGTGATCGCGCGCGCGACCGCCTCCGGATCGAGGCAGTAGTCGTCGAGTCGTACGTCGGCCAGCACCGGGGTCGCGCCTGCGTGGATGATGACGTTTACGCTTGCGGCGAAAGTAGTTGGTGTCGTGATGACTTCGTCGCCGGGACCGATTCCCAGGGTGATCAGCGCCAGGTGCATGCCCGCCGTGGCGGAGTCGAGCGCGATGGCGTGCTTCGTCCCGGCCAGCGCCGCGAAGTCCTCCTCGAACGCCTTCACGCGCGGCCCGGGCGCCAGCCAGCCGGAGCGCAGCGTATCGACGACCGCGTCGATCTCGGCATCCGAGATGTCGGGCAGGTTGTATGGCAGGAAGTCTTCGTGTTGGTTCATCGTGTCACGACTTCATCGCCTGATGACGGGTACCCCGGTCTCGCCGTTCACCTCGATCCCGCCAGCCCGCAGGCCCTCCTCGACGCTGTTCAGCCCCGCAGGTAGCGTCGTGCGGAAGGTGTGCGATGTCGTGTTGAGGCCGCTGACGTCGAAGCCAGGATTGAGGTTGACGATCATCTGGCCCCCCGTTACCTCGATGCTCAGCACCGCCCCGAACGTCGCGAAGTCGATAACCCGGTCGAACGCCAGCTCCGGAATCGGATCGGCAGTTGGGCTGACTGCGGCGGGCGCCGTTGGTGTCGGGGCGATCGTGCGGCCGTCGGAGCCGCTGTCGCCATCGAACGGCCAGACGATGAAGATGATGGCGGCAGCTGCCGCCGCTAGAACTGAAGCGATGACGAAGTATCCGAAGCGGGTGAAGTACATCCGCCGGGTATGGTAGCAACTCCCCCAGACCACAATGACGCGCCGCGAGTCGTTCGAATCTGATCTATGTCAACGCAGATTCGAGCCGGTCCGTCGTTGGACGCAGTCCGAGCGTCATCGGTGGCCGATGACGCCCGGCTGAGTCGCGCCGATTGCGCGGTTCCCACAGGACGGCGCCGGTTGTCCCGGCTGCTCATCCTGCCGCCCGAATGCGGCCGAATTGGGCGGGTGGCGCTCGTCTGGTG
>JACRBR010000037.1 GCA_016213125.1 Chloroflexota bacterium
CAGGTGCCGCGACGTCGTGCTCAGCGTCGACCCCACGAATGTGCCGGCCGTCGCCTCCTACGTGCGCCTCGGCTACACCGAGGTTGCGCGCCTTATAGAGGGGGCCGCCACGCGCCGGGACGTACTGGGCCTGGAGACGCTGATAAACCGCACGCTCGCGCGGATGCGGGGACATCGGAAGGAAGAGATCGTGCGAGTTCGCGCCGAGTGAGGCGCAGGTGCAGACTGAGGCAGATGCGACGAGCGATCGTCTGAAGAAAGGAAGCACATTGACCACCGAGACCACAGCACATCACGTCCGCGACCTGCGCCTCGCAGAGGAGGGCGTGCGCCGCATCGAGTGGGCGGAGCGGGAGATGCCGGTCACCCGGCAGATCCGCCAGCGCTTCGCGAAGGAGCAGCCCCTGAAGGGCGTGCGGGTCGGCGCGTGCCTGCACGTCACGACCGAGACCGCGAACCTGATGATCGCCATGCGCGACGGCGGCGCCGAAATCTACCTCTGTGCCTCCAACCCGCTCAGCACACAGGACGATGTAGCGGCCGCGCTGGTGGCCGAGTACGGCATCTCCACCTTCGCGATCAAGGGCGAGGATAACGAGACCTACTACAAGCACATCGACTCTGTCCTCGACGCGAAACCGCAGATGACCATGGACGATGGGGCCGACCTCGTCGCGCGGCTGCACAGGGACCGCACCGACCTGCTGCCGAACATCATCGGCGGCACAGAAGAGACCACCACCGGGGTCATCCGCCTCCGCGCCCTCGGACAGGAAGGCAAGCTCAAGTACCCGATCATCGCCGTCAACGAGGCGAACACGAAGCACATGTTCGACAATCGGTACGGCACCGGGCAGAGCACGCTCGACGGCATCATCCGCGCGACGAACATCCTCATCGCCGGGAAGAACTTCGTCGTCGCGGGGTATGGCTGGTGCGGCCGCGGGCTGGCCA
Organism: Chloroflexota bacterium; assembly: GCA_016213125.1. Taxonomy (GTDB): domain Bacteria; phylum Chloroflexota; class Dehalococcoidia; order DSTF01; family JACRBR01; genus JACRBR01. The sequence goes on from JACRBR010000037.1 coordinate 955, forward strand.
GCCGCGCACGTGGCATGGGCGCGCAGGTCATCGTGACCGAGATCGACCCCCTACCCGCGCTCGAGGCTGTGATGGACGGCTTCCGCGTCATGCCCATGGCCGAGGCGGCGAAGATCGGCGACATCTTCTGCACCGTCACCGGCGACATCAACGTCATCGACCGGCCCCACATGGAGGCGATGAAGGACGGCGCCATCGTCGCCAACAGTGGCCACTTCAACGACGAGATCAACCTGATCGCGCTGGCGGAGATGGCGGAGGCCCGGCGCGAGGTGCGCCCGTTTGTCGAGGAGTTCCGGATGGGCGATGGCCGCAAGCTGTTCGTGCTAGGCGAAGGCCGCCTCATCAACCTCGCCGCCGCTGAGGGACACCCTGCGAGCGTCATGGACATGTCGTTCGCCAACCAGGCTCTCAGCGCCGAGCACATGGCCAACAATCACAAGAGCCTGGCGAACGAGGTCTACTCCGTCCCGCGGGAGATCGACGCCGAGATCGCCCGCCTCAAGCTCGCCGCAATGGGCATGAACATCGACACCCTGACGGAAGAACAGCAGAAGTATCTGACCAGCTGGGAAAGCGGAACGTAGGGATGTTGGAAGCGGGACGCGAGATGCGGGAAACGGGATCGCACATGCGGCGACCGATTCAGCATTACCGTGACATCGAGGCGTATCAGCGCGCGAAGGCCCTTCTAAGGCCCGTGCATCAGTTGTTGCGCAAGCTCCCGAAAGAGGAGCAGTACGAGCTTGCCAGTCAGATGCGCCGGGCAAGTAAGTCGATTCTCGCCAATATCGCTGAAGGCTATGGGACCAAGCGCTCGCCGGCGAAGTTCCGCGCCTCGCTGGATATCGCGCTTGGGTCGACAAACGAAATGATCGTCCACTTGGAAGTCGGCGAGGCTGTCGGGTATTTCACTGCCGACGAGATCGAGCCGTTGATGCAGGAGTACGAGATTGTAGCGAAACAGCTGTACCGACTCATTCAGAACTGGAAGGTCTTCAGCAACAGAAACGGTTACGGGGATTAAGGGATCCCGCATCCCGCTTCCCGTTTCTCGCTTCCAACGTCCAGGAGAAGAACCGCGATGACGACGACATTCATGAGCAGCCCCTCCTTGTTCCTGACCTCAGAGTCGGTGACCGAGGGACACCCCGACAAGATGTGCGACCAGATCAGCGACGCCGTGCTCGACGCGATCCTGCGCGAGGACCCGATGGGGCGGGTCGCCTGCGAAACCGCCTGCACGACCGGCCTCGTCGTCGTCATCGGTGAGATCACCACCTCCACGTACGTCGATATCCCGACGATCGTCCGCGAAACCGTGCGCGAGATCGGCTACAACAACCAGCACTACGGCTTCGACTGGGAGACCTGCGGCGTCGTCGTCTCCATCAAGGAGCAGTCCGGCGACATCGCCATGGGCGTGAACAAGGCGCTGGAGGCCAAGAAGGGCGAGATGGCCGACCAGCTCGACACCGGCGCCGGCGACCAGGGCATGATGGTCGGCTTCGCGTGCAACGAGACCCCGGAGTTCATGCCCCTGACCATCTCGCTCGCCCACAAGCTGTGCCGGCAGCTCGCGTACGTCCGGAATCAGGGCGGCCTCACGTACCTCAGGCCGGACGGCAAGTCGCAGGTCACGGTGGAGTACGAGAATGGCAGGCCGAAGCGCGTCGACACCGTCGTCATCTCGACCCAGCACGACGACGAGGTCAGCCGCGAGACGCTGGAAGCCGATGTGCTGGAGCAGGTGATCAAGCCCGTCCTGCCGGGAGACCTCGTGAAAGCAGCGCCTCGCGCGCTCATCAACCCAACCGGCCGCTTCGTCATCGGCGGACCCATGGGGGACGCCGGGCTCACCGGCCGCAAGATCATCGTCGACACCTACGGCGGG
>JACRBR010000005.1 GCA_016213125.1 Chloroflexota bacterium
CCAAGGGATTGGAGAGGGGCGCCGCGGTGGAAGCTGCGGCGCCCCTTCTTAGCGTCCGGGCCGGGCGAGTTCCCCGGCCCCGGACGCCAAGGGCAGGCGTGCAGCGGCCGCAGGCGGGAAGCCCTGCGTGCCGATACTTCGTCGATGATTACCCATAGTCCGGCTATTCCTGGACGAAGGCCGGTGCCGCGCCAGATCCACGTCGGTATCGCCCTGGCGGCCATGGCCGTCGCACTGACATGCGTGCTGCTGGCCATTGCCATCACGAACTACGTGAGGCACGGAGACGGCATCGGCGGCGACTTCCTGACGGACTACGCCGGCGGTCGCCTGGTCCGGACCGGCGACGGCTGGCTGTTGTACGACCTGGACACCCAGGAGCGCGTACAGCGGGAGGTCTCCCCCGCTGGAAGCGCGGATGACGTCAACCCGTTCGTCGCCCCGCCGCTCGTGGCGTTCGCCTTCGCGCCCATCTCGGCCCTGCCGTACCGGATGGCGCACGTTGTCTTCACCGCGCTGAACCTGGCGGCGCTGGCCGGCGCGGTCGTGCTGTTGAAGCGTGAACTGGCGGGCGTGGAGCCGCGGCTGCGCAACACGTTGCTCCTCGCGTTCGCGTTCTCGATGCCCGCCGTGACGGACATCTCGTGGGGACAGATCGACCTCGTGATCGTGTATGCGGCGCTGCTGGGTTGGCGCTGCCTGACCGCCGACCGCGAGGTGCTGGCTGGTGTCGCCTTCTCACTCCTCGCGTTCAAGCCGCACTTCGCGCTTGGCATCATCTTGCTGCTGGCCGTACAGCGACGGTGGACGGCCCTGGCCACGCTGGGCGCGATCGCCGTGCCGCTGCTCGCGCTTCCCGCGCTGCTTCTGGGCCCGGAGGCGCTGCGAGACTATCTGGGTCTGATTACCGGCGCCACGAAGCTTCCGGCATACATCGATACGCAGCCTCAACACATGGCGAACTGGCGCGGACTGGTGACGGGGTTAGTTGGGCGGGATGAGCCGCTGCTCTGGATGCCGGGGGCGGCCATCATCGTGCTGGCTGCACTGGCCCTCGCAGCCCGCGCCTCGAAACGCGAGCCATTCTCGGCGAGAGCCTACGCGCTGGCGATCATGCTCCCGCTCCTCGTGTCTCCCCACGTGCACATGCAGAGCATGATGGTGCTGTTCGTGTCGATTGGGCTGCTGGTGAAGCACGGGGGCGTCCGCGATCTGGCGTTGCCCCGAGGATGGCGGCTCGATGGTGCCGCGGTGCTGCTGTACCTGCTGGCGGCGCTTTTCGTCGGGTGGTTCCTGACGGCGAACGACATCTCGGTGATGGTGCTCATCACCGGGGCCGGGTTCGCGTGGGTTGCAACGACGCCGCTCGCAACCGTGGCCATTTCCGTGCAGGATCGGCCGCTGGCCCGGGCCGCGTAGGATATTCAGCGGACGCACGCGGCACTTTCACGGCTTCTATAACTTCTTGATCGCCTCCTGAGCCTGACCTATCATGCGGGAGAAGTTTGTGAGGGGAGGCACAATCCCTCAGGGGGCGCCCGTCCCCGCTGGCCTCACCCTCGTCTGAAGGAGTCCCACCGTGAGCGTGAATCTGCGGATCCCTGGCCCCACTCCATGCCCCGACGACGTGCTGCAGGCAATGTCGCGGCAGATGATCAACCACCGCGGACCGGAGTTCCAGGAGATCATCACGCGCATCACCAGCAGCCTGCAGCAGTTCTTCGAGACGAAGAACGACGTGCTCACGCTGACCTCAGCTGGCACCGGAGCGATTGAAGCGGCGGTGGTGAACACGTTCTCACCCGGAGACCGCGCCCTTTGCGTGTCGATCGGCGTCTTCGGCGACCGGTTCGCCGACATCGCGCAGACCTACGGTGTGAATGTCGAGAAGCTGTCGTTCGACCAGGGCACCGCGGCGGATCCGGATGCGGTCGCGGCGGCCTTGAAGAAGGATGCGTCGTTCAAGGCCGTGTTGCTGACGCACAACGAGACGTCCACCGGCGTCACGAACGACCTCGGGGCGATCGCGAAGGCGATTCGCGGGGTGCGGCCGGACATCCTGATCCTGGTCGACGCCATTAGCAGCCTGGGATCAGTGCCGCTTCCAATCGACGCCTGGGATCTGGATGTCGTGTTCACGGGCTCGCAGAAGGGATGGATGGTCCCGCCGGGGATGGCGATGGTGGCCGTGAGCCAGCGCGCGTGGAAGGCCGTCGACCAGGCGCGGATCCCGCGTTACTACTTCGACTACAAGAAGGCGAAGAGCTACCTCGAGAAGGGCCAGACGCCGTGGACGCCGGCCGTCTCGGTGTACTTCGCGATGGACGTGGCGCTCCAGAAGCTGCAGAAGGAAGGCCTGAAGAACATCCACGAGCGTCACGCGCGGCTGGGCCAGTTCACTCGCGACAGCGTGAAGGCGATGGGCCTGAAGATCGTCCCGGGCGAGGAGCGCTACGCCTCGAACACCGTGACCGCCGTATGGGTGCCGGACGGCGTCGACGGACCGGCGCTCAACAAGATGATGCGCACGGAGTACAACACCGTGCTGGCCGGCGGGCAGGGGCCCCTCACAGGGAAGATCTTCCGTATCGGGCACCTGGGGTTCGTGTCGCAGGAGGACCTGCAGGCGTGCTTCGACGCTCTGAAGCAAGCGCTGCCGCGCGTCGGATACTCGCCGGTGGCGGCCGCGCGCTGATCCGAGGCACCCGAAGGAACAGATTGGGACGGAGCTTCGGCTCCGTCCCTTTGTTATGGCGACAGGCGCCACCGCGTCATCGCCGGTAGAGTAAGGCTCCGACATGAACAAGATTCTGGTAGCAGACCCCATCGCGCAGGACGGCGTAGAGATCCTCCAGCGGGAGGCCGAGGTCGACGTCCGGACGGGGCTCTCGAAGGACGAGCTGCTGTCCATCATCGGCGACTACGACGCGCTGGTGGTGCGGAGCGAGACGAAAGTCACGGCTGAGGTGTTCGCCGCGGGCAAGCGGCTGAAGGCCGTAGGACGGGCTGGCGTGGGGGTCGACAACATCGACCTGAACGCGGCCACGCAGCGCGGCGTCATCGTCGTGAACGCCCCCCTTGGTAACACGATCTCCGCCGCCGAGCATACGATCGGGCTCATGCTCGCGCTCTCCCGTAACATCGCGCAGGCCGACGCATCGCTCCGCGGCGGCGAGTGGAAGCGCTCGAAGTTCGCCGGCGTAGAGGTGCGGGACAAGACGCTGGGGCTCATCGGGCTGGGGACTGTGGGGTCGGAGGTGGCGCGCCGCGGCAAGGGGCTCGACATGCGCGTTATCGCCTACGACCCATTCGTCTCGGCGGAGCGCGCGCAGGTGCTCGGCGTCGAACTCGCCGCGACCCAGGACGACGTGATCCGGCAGGCCGACTTCCTCTCGCTGCACACCAAGCTCACCGACGAGACGCGCAACATGATCGGCGCCCGCGAGCTGGGGATGATGAAGCCCACCGCGCGACTCATCAACACCGGGCGTGGCGAGCTGGTCGACCTGGTCGCGCTGGTGGCGGCGATGAAGGAGAAGAAGATCGCGGGCGCGGCCCTCGACGTGTTCCCCGACGAGCCGCCGGAGATGGCCGCGGCCTTCCTGCACACGGACGGCATCGTCGTAACGCCGCACCTTGGCGCGCTGACGGCGGAGGCGCAGGAGCGCGTGGCCATCGACGTGGCGAAGCAGATCCTGGCCATCCTGCGGGGCGAGCCGGCGATGTACGCCGTGAACGCGCCGATGATCGCGGCCGAGACGATGTCCTTCATCGGGCCATATCTCCCGGTCGCCGAGAAGGTCGCCACTTTGGCGACACAGCTTGCGGCAGGGCAGATGGGCAATATCGAGATCGAGTATCTGGGTGATATTGCCGAACACGACACCACTGCTCTGAAAGCTGCCGTGATCAAGGGACTCGTATCGCAGATCAGCGAAGACAACGTGACCATCGTGAACGCGAGCCTCGTCGCGGAACATCGAGGCATGCGGATCACCGAGCGGAAGGGTCCGGCCGAAGATAAGTACGCGAACCTGGTTCGCGTGCACATTCACGCGAGCGCCGGTGACACGGACGTGACGGGGACGATCGCGCACGACGGTGCCCGTATCGTGCAGATCAACGAGTTCTGGATCGACATCCCCCCGGGCGACGGCTGGCTCCTGCTCTGCGAGAACCAGGACCGGCCGGGGATGATCGCCGCGGTCTCGACACTGCTGGGCGAGCACGATATCAACATTAGCTTCATGAATGTTGGGCGCATCGAGGTGCGAGGACGCGCATTGATGGCGGTGACGATGGACGACCCGATCTCCCCGGAGCTGGTGCGGCAGTTGACGCAGATCCCGGGGATCTCATCGGCGCGTGTCGTGAAGTTCGCGTAGTACGGGGGCGGGAGATCACCCACGGAGTCGCGGAAAGGCGGCGAGAGAGTCATGGTCATGGGGCCGGGCAGCCGCGCTGTCGCATATCGCACCCTGTCGGTGCTCCACCGCCAGCCATCTGGAGGACAAGAATGAAAGTCGTTCGGAGGATCAGCCGCCTTCTTCTGCTCGCAACGCTGGCGGCCACGGTTGCTGCGGGTACCACCGCAGCCTGCGATAGCGACCCGGCCGATCCCACGCCGGTGGCGTCGTCGACGGCCGCGGGCGAAGCTTCGCCGGCCGCCAGCGCGGTGCCGTCCGTCGCGGTCACGTTCGCGCAGCCGGGGCCGGTCACCTTCAACGTCATCACCGGCCGCGCCGAGGGGAACAGGGACGTCGAAGCATTCATGCCCGCGGACATCCGCGTGCGTGCCGGCGACAGCATCCAGTGGACCGCGCACGGCTTCGAGGGCCACACGATTACCTTCGGCGATGGCGACGATACGCTGGCAAGCCTCGGGGAGTACCTCCTGCCGAATCCGGCGAACCCCGACGAGCGCATCTTCAACCCGAGGCTGGCGTTGGCCAGCGAGAAGCAGCGCACCCACGACGGCACGACCGAATGGATCAACTCCGGCTTCATCGGCGTTCCGGCGGAGCAGACATACACGCTAACGTTCACGAAGGAAGGGCTGTTCACATACCTCTGCCTGGTGCACCCGTTCACCATGACGGGCACGGTCACCGTCGAGCCCGCGGGCGCGCAGGTGGAGTCGCCGGAAACCGTCTCGGCGCGCGGCGAGGCCGAGCTCGCGGAGTATCTCGATGAGCTGGGGGCGGAGGCACAGCGGCTCAACGATGCGGCCGCGTCGGCGCCCGGCCCGGGCACCTCGACGATTCACTACGTGCAGGTCGGCGCGATCACGGACCACGGGCAGGTGGCCATCTACACCCCGGGCGCACTCGACATCGTGGCCGGCGACACGGTCATCTTCCAGAACGACGACCGGAACTTCCACAACGTGATCTTCCGTGGCGATCGCGAACTGACGTCGGGCATCGGCATCATCCCCGATCCTGAAGGGCGCGGCCTGAATTTCTCGCTGGATAACGCCTCGGCCATTGCTGTCGATCCGCCGCCCGAGGGATTCGACGACCAGACGTTCCTGTCATCGGGATCGCTGGGTGTCCTGCAGCCGCGCCTGACATGGACGCTGCGCTTCGACAAGCCGGGTACGTACCTGTACGCGTGCACGATCCACGTGCTTGGAGGTATGGCCGGCGTGATCAACGTGCGGTAGCGCCCCGCCGCGCGTTGGTGGCAGCTTCTGGGCCGTCTACAATGCCATATGTTTGCCGAGACGGCCGAACTACACCGTTCGATCACGATGCGACTTCAACAGGTCGTCGATTGCCTGAACGGCCTCTCCGAGGCGCAACTCAACTTCGTGCCTCCGCTTCCTGGCGCGAACAGCCCCTATGTTCTGGCGGCCCACACACTGGGAAACGCGCGCGCCTGGGTGCTCGGCATCGCCTGCGGCCGCGATGTAGGCCGGGATCGCCCGGCGGAGTTCCGCGCGACCGGCGCCGATGCTGCGGCCTTGCGTGAGGGCCTGGCGCGCCTGGAGCGGGAGATGGCCGACGCTCTCGAGGAGCTCACGCCGACGGACCTCGACCGGCGCTTCGTGCCAGCGAAGGTGCTCTGGGGCGAAAACGAGCCCCGCGAGATCAGCGTTCGGAGCGCCCTCCTCCAGGTAGTAGAGCACGCGTCCCTCCACCTGGGCCACCTTCACGTGACCCGGGACCTTGCGCTGGCCGCCGGCTGAACCGTCACGGAATTGGTTCCCGGTCTCCGGGTGTGCGCGTTGCAGGCCGAAGATGTAGCAGATAGAGTGTGAGTCCGGCCGTCGAGGGGCGGCGCGGCCAAGAAAGGAAGCGGCCAGCCATAGCGAAAGACCTCCGCATCAACGAGCGCATCCGCGTGCGCGAAGTACTCCTCATCGACGATGAGGGTCAGAAGCTCGGAACCATCCCCATCCAGGAAGCGCTGCAACGCGCCCGCGACGCCGGCCTTGATCTCGTCGAAGTCGCGCCGAACGCTAACCCGCCCGTCTGCCGGGTGCTGGACTACGGCAAATTCAAGTTCGACCAGGCCAAGAAGGAGCGCGAGGCGCGCAAGCACCAGAAGCAGCAGCAGCTGCGCGAGGTGCGCTTCAAGCCCAAGATCGGCACGCACGACATCGACTTCAAGACGAAGGTCATCGTGAAGCTGCTGAACGAGGGCGATAAGGTCAAGGTTTCGGTCATGTTCCGCGGCCGCGAGATCACGCACCCGGAGATCGGGCGCGGGCTGCTCATGCGCGTGCAGGAGAACCTGAAGGACCTCGTCGTGGTCGAGCGCCAGCCGATCATGGAGGGCCGGTTCATGAACATGTACCTGGCCCCGCTGCCGCAGAAGCAGGTCGCGAAGCCGAAGACTCCGCGGGAGCCGAAACCGGGCCGCGTCACAGGAAGTGGTGAAACAAGCGGTGAGACGGCCATGAGCGCCGCCCTGAAGGCCGCCGGCGTGGATGGCGCCGCGCCTGAACCCGCCGCCGCGGAAGCCCCGTCCGCAGAACCCGCGGCCGCGGAACCCGCGTAGGTCCAGTCCGGACCGGCTTCCGGCCGAAACTTGCCGACGCGGCGCGGATCGGCGACAATCCTATGCCGTCTTCTTGACGCGAAACGCCCGAGGGCAGTCAGCTGCCCTCGTTTCATGCGCGAGGAAATCCATGCCGAAGATGAAGACCCACCGGGGCGCCGCCAAGCGCATCAAGATCACCGGCGGGGGCAAGTACACCAGCCGGAAGGGCAGCATCAGCCACCGGAAGACCCGCAAGTCGAACGCCGCGAATGCCGCCGGCGACGAGATGTTCGCGGTCGCCCGCCCCAACCAGCGGCGGCTCGTGCAGCTGATGCCCTACGCCAAGGCCAACCGGTAACACACGATCGTAGCGTGGGCCTCCAGCCCGCGCGGCAGACGGCACGCGTTGATCGTGCCCGGAGACGAAGACCATGCCACGAGTCAAGCGAGGCGTCCCGGCGCGGCGCCGCCACAAGAAGATCATCGACCTCGCCAAGGGCCACAAGGGCCAGCGCCATCGCGTGTTCAAGCGCGCCAGCGAGAGCGTGCTCCACGCCCTGGACTACACCTACCGCCACCGCCGCGAGCGCAAGGCCGACTATCGCAAGCTGTGGATTGCCCGCATCAACGCCGCCGCCCGCCTGAACGGTATCTCCTACAGCCGCTTCATCGACGGGCTGAACAAGGCCGGCATCACCATCGACCGCAAGATGCTGGCCGACCTCGCCGTGCGCGAACCCGGCGCCTTCGGCGAGCTGGCGAAGAAGGCCCTGTCGGCCACAGCCTGACCGATCTGAAGGAGCACGAGCGCTGAGGGCACGCGGCGGCGTGCCCGTACTGCGTCCGCGCCATTACAATGCGAACGTGATCGACTCGCCGCACGACATCGTCCTCTTCTCCCAGGGCTTCTGCGAATACTCCGAGATGGTGCGCCTGCATCTGGAATCGCGCGGGCAAAAGTACCGCGAGCGCGACCTCGACTACGACCCCAACGCGCGCGAGGACATGCTGAAGCTCGGGGCCACCGGCACCCCCGTGATCGTCATCGATGGCGAAGTCGTGATGGGGTACGACGAAGAGGCCATCGATGGGCTCCTGGGATTCCAGCCCTACAACCCGCCCGAGGACCTCTCCGGCCCCACGATGGAGCAGCGCTAGCACCCCGCCGCCCAACCACGCGCATCGTTCCCGTAGTCCCGAAAGTCTGTAACGCGGGCTTTTCAGCCCGCGCGCAGTGCGGAGCAGGAGTACCCGTAGCGCGGGCCTTCAGCCCGCGGCGGGCCGCGCCGAGCATTGGTATCCGTAGCGCGGGCTTTTCAGCCCGCGCACTGTGCGTCTCGACGCGCCACCCCTAAAGTCACCAGCTTCAAGGTTTCCGCCCTCCGGCGTCGCCCGCAGCCAATCAGGCGCAAGAATCTGCTTGCGCTTATATAATCTGAAAGTTATAATTTGGCCGATGGATGTTTTCGGAGCCGTCGCCGAGCCGACCCGTCGCGCCGTCCTGGACCTTCTCGCTCGGCGTGAGCGGCCTGCGGGGGAGCTCGTCGCCGCGTTCCCCACGCTCACACAGCCGGCTGTGTCCCGCCACCTGCGCATACTCCGCGAGTCGCGCCTGGTGGACGTCCGCGCCGATGGGACGCGGCGCGTGTACTCGCTCAGGCCGGGCGCCCTGGCGGAACTCGACCGCTGGCTCGATACCTACCGGCGCTTCTGGGACGATCGATTGGACGGCCTCGAACGACACCTCGATGCGAAGAAGAGCGGGAGCGTTAGGCGGAGGACGAAGTGACCGCGGCTGATGGAACGCTCGTCGTCTCCGGCGAGATCGCCGTGATCTCGTTCGAACGCCGGCTCGGCCACCCCATCGAGGATGTCTGGGCGGCGTTGACGGATCCGGAAGAGTTCGCGGCCTGGCTGGGTCCGGGCACGTTGGAGCCACGCCAGGGAGGCCAGGTTTCGATCCGCACCGGGCCCGCGGATCAACCCGGGCGCCAGCGCACCATGTCGGGCCGGGTCCTCGCGTGCGATCCGCCCCGCCTGCTCGAACATGAGTGGATCCAGCCCGGGCTCGACGGCTCGGTCGTTCGTTACGAGCTCCAGTCCGACGCCGGCGGGACCATCCTCCGGATGACGCATCGAAGAAGCGTGATGCCCGGTGCGTTCGGTGGCCGCGCCGGCTGGCACGCCTACCTCGATCGCCTCGCCGCCCACCTCGACGGGCAGCCCGTCCCCGCATGGGCGGAGCGGCGAGCCGAAGTCCAGGACGCCTACGGAGAGGCACCGCTGCCGGGAGCGTGAAGTGGCTCTGCACGTCGTAGCACGCGTATGCAAATCGTCGCGCGGGCTGGAAGGCCCATGCGGGTCCACGACCTCAACGTCCGCAGCCCGGGACCGCGCCGTTGACGGAAACAGAAAAGGAGCCTGAATACCGAAACCGCGACCACTCGCTACATGACCGACTGATATTGCGCTCCGTCGTGCGCGTAGCTCGCCGGGCACACCGCCAGTCGAACCTCGACCTTCCACCACAACTCACTCAAGGAGATCCAGCCATGACAGCATTCGACCAGTACGCCAGCTTCCGGTACCTCGTGGACGACGTCCAGGCGGCCGCAGACTTCTACACCACCCACCTCGGCTTCACACTGACCATGAGCGCCGCGCCCGCCATCGCACAGGTGACACGCGGTCCGATGCGGCTCCTGCTCTCCGGGCCGACCACCTCGGGCGCCCGCGCCACCCCCGATGAGTTGAAGACCCCCGGTCGCAACCGCATTCACCTGATCGTCGACGATCTGGACGCCGAGATAGACCGGCTACGCGGCGAGGGACTGTCGTTTCGCAGCGACCTGGTCAAGGGCCCCGGCGGCCGCCAGATCCTGCTCACCGATCCCGCCGGCAACCTCATCGAACTGTTCCAGCCCGGCTGACTACCCGGCAGCTCACGCCATGGCGGTGGCGCGCTCCCCGAGATGGACATAGATCGAACGCATATCCGCGCGTCCCCGGCTACGACCGGGGCGCAGGCGCCTGCCGCCCCCCGAACCGTGGTCGAGCCAGCGTGACACGCCGTCGTTCCGGCCCTGATCGCGAGGCGGAGTTATCTGGCTCCCCGGGCAGGACTCGAACCTACAACCAATCGGTTAACAGCCGATTGCTCTACCATTGAGCTACCGGGGAGCGCTCAATCGGAGTGGAGGGCACTCCGGACTCGCAGCATAGCGGAGGAGCCGCCTTTCCCTCAACCGCTCCGCCCTCCATGCAGCGTTCGACCCTCGCCCGGACGGCCGTTATACTCCGCCCGTTCATTCGATTCTGGAGGACTTCCCTGTATGGCCGTCAAGTGGAGTAAGGTCGCACCCTACATCGAGAGCGGGCTCGCCTCCCGTGGCAATATCGAGCGCTCGAGCATCGTCGACGTCGCCTACGATGACGCCGCGGACGACGACATCGTCGACGCCATCGACGCGATCGGCTCGCGCATCTTCATGACCGTCGACGAAGCGAAGCAGTTCCTGCTCTCCCAGGGCGCGGTGGAAGAATAAAGCAAACGGCAAGAGCAAAGCGCAAGGGTTCGACGAGGCCCTCTGCTGTCTGTTGTTTGTTGTCTGTTGTTTGCCCTTTGCCCTTTACCCTTTGCTGTCTGCTCTCTGCCCTTTGCCGTCCTAGTCCGCGCCCGCGGCCAACGGTGCGACGGCCTCTTCGACGGCGCTCGATTCCGTCGGCCGGCGCCAGAGCATGGCGCCAATGGCCGCCAGCGTCAGCAGCGCCCCTGCGATCTGCAGCGGGCCCAGCTGCTCGTCCAGCATGGCCCAGGCCGCGATGCCCGCAACCACCGGCACGCCCAGCATCATCAGCGACGACACCGATACGTCGACGTAGCGGTGCGCCCAGCCGATCACCACCTGCCCCAGCGTGCCCGAGATAAGGGCGAAGAACAGGATCGTAAGCACGTCACGCAGGTCCAGCCCCACCAATTCGCCCGGGCGGACCAGGACCGCCGGGGATGCGACCAGCGCCGCCACGACGTGGACGACGGTCATGTACTCGAGCGTGCCTCCCGTCGCGCGCACCCGCTTCGACACCAGGAAGTACGCGGTGAACGTCACCACCGCCCCGACGGCAAGCAGGTCGCCCAGCGGATGCCACTCGGGGGTTCCCGCCGATGCGGCGATCACAATGCCCACCCCGGCGATGGCGGCGGCGACGCAGGCGATGTCGCGCCCGCTCACCGTCTCGCCGAAGAGCGGCCCCGCCACCATGAGGACGATCGCCGGCTGCAACGCGCCGATGAGCGTCGCGTTCGCCACCGTCGTCGTTTTCACGGACGTCACGAAGAACAGCAGGTTCACGCCGAACAGGGCGCCGGCCACCAGCCCCCACGGCCAGAATGCCGCGCGCACTGGCCTGCGCATCACGACCGACACGATGAGAAGCAGCGCCAGGGCGCCGATCCACAGCCGGTAGAACGCCATCGCCTCCCCGCCTACCGACGCGGCCTTGATCAGCGGGCTGGCGAAGCCCCATACGGCGACCGTGGCTGCCACCGCAAAGATCGCCCCCGGCGCGGGCTCGGCGCTGCTCAGAGGCCGTTGTAATGGGGAGGACACCCCGCTATTGTAGGCGACGTGCCGCAACAGTCCCGCTCCAGCCTGCGCGTCGTGCCAGTGCTCCTGTGTGCATTGGCACTACTGCTGCTGAACGGCTTGACCGCCGGTTGCTCCTCGGACGACCGCCCCGACAAGGAGCCGGTCGCATGGCCCGACGCCTTCGCCGCCGCGGACCGGTTGGGCCGTGGTGTAAACCTTGGGAACGCGCTGGAGGCGCCCATCGAGGGCCAGTGGGGAGTGACGATCACACCCGCACTGCTGGACGCCGTACACGACGCCGGGTTCGACTCGGTCCGCATCCCGGTGAAGTGGTCGGCGCACGCAGCGTTGGACGCCCCGTACACGATCGATCCCGCCTTCTTCGAACGCATCGATGATGTGGTCGCTCAGGCGGCCGAGCGCGGGCTCGTGGTGGTCCTGAACATGCACCACTACGACGAACTCAACGCCACCCCGGACCTGCACCGCGAGCGATACCTCGCGCTCTGGCGCCAGATCGCGGAGCGCTACGCCGCCAGGCCTTCCTCCGTCTACTTCGAGCTCTTGAACGAACCGAACGGCGAGCTCACCGCTGCCAGCTGGAACGCCCTCGCACTCGAAGCGCTCGCGGTCGTGCGCGAAACGAACCCGCGACGCACGGTGATTGTCGGCGGTGGCGGCTTCAACCACGTCCTCACCGTGCGGGCGCTGGACCTGCCGGCGGACGGCCACCTCATCGCGACGTTCCACTACTACGAACCGTTCACGTTCACCCACCAGGGCGCCGAGTGGGTTCCCGGCTCGGAGCTGTGGCTCGGCACCGAGTGGACGGGCTCGGACGCGGAGCGCGCCGCGATCGAGCAGGCATTCGCAGGCACGGCCGAATGGGCGGCAGGCAAAGGCATACCGCTCCTCATGGGCGAGTTCGGCGCATACAGCACGGCGGACATCGCATCCCGCGTGCGGTGGACGGACGCCGTCGCGCGCACGGCCGAACGTCACGGCATCACCTGGGCATACTGGGAGTTCGCCGCCGGGTTCGGCATCTGGGATCCCGGGACCGGCGCCTGGCAGGACGCACTTCGCACGGCGCTTCTCCCGGACCCGAATGCGACGGCTCCTGAACGCTAGTCCCAGCGCAGCAAGAGCTGGTACATGCGGAACAGCAGCCGCGTGGAGTCGACCGTGATCACATCCGGCCGCTGGTTCAGCTTCGGCTCCACGTGCTCGAACAGCCGCACTTCATCGAAATGCGCCCTGGGCGTCTCGCGGCCGGCCAGCTCGTCCTTCATGCGGCGCGACTCCGTGTACGGGATGTACGGGTCCGCCCGGTCGTGGATGATGAACAGCTCCGCCTTGACCCGCCCGATGTTCGACCGCGGAGAAAGGTAGTTCAGCTCGTCCACCGCATCCTGCGGCAGGCGCGCGATCAGGTCATCGACGGCCGATGGGTCTGTGTTCGCCAGGAAGTTGTAGGAGCTGCGCGCCACCGGTCCCAGCGACGCGAGCTGCTCCTGTGATTCGGGCTCGCCCTCGATGAACAGCTTCGTGAGCAGCTCGCGGTCGCGCGCGTCCTCCACGCGGTTGATGAGCTGCAGCGCCATCACCTTCTTTGCGTGCCACTTCGGATCCCATGACTCGTCCACGTTCTTGTACTCGATGCGGTCCGTCGCCACCGCGCCGAACGCCGTCAGCGCATCGTAGTACCCGCCGAACGACACCACGTGATCCACGTCGTCCGCGATCCGCGGATCTCCTGCCGCCACGAGCGCCAGCGACCCTCCGACGCTCGCACCGAAGAAGCCGACGCGTTTCGCATCGACCTCCGGGAGCCCTTGCACGTACTGAAACTCCGCGACAAGCGCATCGATCTCCTCCGGCTCGATGCGCTCGTCGTCCAGGCGGTCACTGAACGGCACCAGCATCACAACGCCCTTCCGGGCAGAATCCTCCGCGATGCGCACCAGGCGCGGCTCGTCGAGGTCAAGCGGCGGCGCCCCCATCGAGAAGACGACGCCGGGGAGGTCACGGCCGTGCTCGGGGATATACAGGTCCGCCTCGATCGATCGGGGCCCGTTACGGCTCTCGTACTCGATGGTGATGCGCTCACGTGAGGGCGCGTCGGAGATAAGTTCAAGGGGCCGGAACGGCGATGGTGGCTGGACGATCATGTCCGGCAGGTACAGCGACGCCTCCACGGCAACGCGTCCGTGCGAGTTCGTCCACAGCAGGATCGGCATGCCCGCCAGCACCCCCAGCGAGAGCAGTAGGGGCCAGGTTCGGACGAGGAGTCGCTTGGCGGTCGTTGTATACACGGACGTTGCAGTCAGTGTACGGGGCGGCCGGCGCCGTGCCGAAATCGAGCGCCGGTATACTCCCCACGCATGCGGTTGTTGAAGGTCGGGCCCGAGATCCTCATGTGGCTGCTGATCGTGGGCGTCGCCCTGGTCAACGTCGCCGTCTATACCGGCGTAGTCCGCGGCGAGGACGCCCTCGACCTCCGGAGACCGAATCCGGCGGGACAGCCGTTCCTGAACAGCACCCCGACCGCCGAGGCGCCGTCAGCGGCCGCGGCTGCGGCCCTCGTGGCAGAGGCCGATGACAGCCCCGATCTGCCCGGCCGCTTTGTGCCGAACCAGGGACGCAAGCACACCGACGGCTACCCGCTGAAGGATCGCATTCCATTCTGCGCGGAAGGCGACGTGCGGGACGACTGCTATGCATCCAACCCGCCGACTTCTGGACTCCATCTGCCCGTGCAGGGCACGGTGCTGCTCGCCGACGGCAACGCGCTCAAGATCCCGCCCGATCCCGGCGTGTATGGCTTCGAGATCCCGCGGGAGGCCATCCCGCACATCGAGGAGCACGCCGGCGTCTACGTCGGCTACCACTGCGTCACCAGCGAGTGCGATGCAGCCGTAGAAGAGCTGATCAACCTGGTGAGCCAGCAGCTGGCGCAGGGCGCACATGTGGTCATGTCGCCGACAGACGATCTGGACGACGACACTATCGGTCTCGCCTCGTGGACGCGCGTCGATGCCTTTCCGTCTTCCGAGTACACGGAGGACCGCGCCCGCGCCTTCATTGAGGCGCACAGTTGCCGTTTCGACCCCGAAGGGTTTTGTAGTGACGCTCCCGCGTCCTGACCGTTTGTGAGAGATTGCTCAAACGGCCGCTGATCGATCAGAATGAGCCGTGGTCTCTGAATCTATTCCCCTCATTGGACAGGGTGCCCTGGACGACGTGGACACCGACGTAGAGCAGAACATCTTGCTCACGGGCGTGGACACGGTCATGAACTGGGCGCGGTCGTCCTCCCTGTGGCCGACTATGTTCGGCCTGGCCTGCTGCGCGATGGAGATGATCGCGACGGCTACCCCGCGGTACGACATCGCGCGGTTTGGGGCGGAGATCTTCCGGGCATCGCCCCGGCAGGCCGACCTGATGATCGTGTCCGGCACCTGCACCTGGAAAATGGCGCCGGCCATTCGCCGCATCTGGCTCCAGATGCCCGAGCCGAAGTGGGCCATCTCGATGGGTGGCTGCGCCATCATGGGCGGGCCCTTCGCCTATGGCTACAGCGTGCTGCCCGGCGTGAACCTCATCGTCCCGGTGGACGTCTACGTGCCGGGTTGCCCTCCTCGACCGGAGTCGCTGCTCACCGGCCTGATCATGCTCCAGAACAAGATCATGGACACGAAGGTCACCGGCCAGCGCGAGCGGCCCGAGCCCGACGGTGACTTCAGCGCTTTCCTTCCTGCTGATGACCCCATCCGCCGCGAGCTGGAATCCCTCTTCCCGCCGTTTCCATACTTCGATCCGGCCCAGTCGCAGGTCTGACGCCGAAGCCGCATATTGGACCCCGGACGTCGCCCGACGCCGACTATCAACTACCAACTATCAACTACCGGCTAAGACCTACCAGTGCACCCATACGGGCATTCCTATCTCTGCATAGGCGTACACCGCCTCCGCCTCGCCCGTGCGAATGCACCCGTTGCTTACGCGCCCGGTCGAGGGGTCGACGACCGCGCCGTTAGCGTCCTTCAGGAAGGAGTGGAAGCCGTTGGCCTTGTCGAGGTCGAACCCCACCCAGTGGCTGATGTACGTGTCGTACGGCGGGTCATACGCCAGTTCCTCCACCTTGCTGTTCACGTAAAACAGCCCAGTCTGTGTCGAGGCGTACTCCCCTGTGTCCACCTGCGCGCCCACGCCGACGGACGTGATCTCCCTCACGACCGTCGCGCCGTCCATCAGGCGCACGGCGAACGTCGAGACATCCACGTCGATCCACCGTCCGGAGTCGGGCGCGGTGCTGCCGTCGGAGGCCCGTGGCGTGGGCGGCTCCGTCGGCCCGCCTTCCGCCGGCACGACCTCGACCGTCGCTGGCGGTTCGGTCATCGCCGCAACGTCCGTCGGAGCTTCCGGTTCGGCGGTCGAGGCAGGAGGAGCTGTCGGAGGCGTAGCGGGCTTGCCGCCGATCCGCGGTGTGTTGTTGGCCTGCGCCGTAGCGCTGGCCAGCGGCTCGATCGTCACACCCGCCTTGCGGACATCGGAGCCGGTTTCGCATCCAGCGGCGAGGACACACGCGATAACGATGGCTGCGAGGGCAATGACGGCGGGTCTGGTGGTGGCTCGCACCCTGGAATGATGACGGCTGACCGTGCTGGGTGCGAGCGGCACGGCGTGCCTCACTCCAGCGACGCGTTCAGGACCGTCTCGCCGGTGTGTTTCGTGACTTTCCCCGCGGGCTCCACGCTGACCGCGAACCCCTTCAGGCGGCCGGTCTCCGCCGCGTCGATCTCTAGGTCCTGCACGACGACACGTCCGTTGCCGTCGTCATCGACGTCGAACTGCCCCCCCACGACCCAGTCGTTTTCGTACACCAACCACATGCAGTAGCGTGTGCCCTCGGGCGCCGGCGGCAGACCGCGTGCGACGAGTGCGCCCATCTGCGCCGTCCGGCTCCACACGTACCGGCCGGACGCGCTGGGCGCGGCCGCGGTGCCCTCCATCGTCAGGCGGGCGACATCGTCCTGCGACACGATCTCCGTGATCGCATCCGTCGCCAGCAAGTCCTCACGGCGTGACGCCGACATTTGCACGAGCTGCGTGCTTGCCGTGGCGAACTTCTCGGATTGCTCCGTGGCTCCCGCTGAAACGCGCGCGTTCTCGTCGCGCAGGTCGTTCACCTCCGTCTGCATGTACGCTGCCCACATCACCAGTCCGGCCACGATCGCGATACCGGCCGCCGCCGCCGTCGGCCAGTAGCGCAGCCTGCGTGCCCGATGCGGGCGCTCGTCTCCCAGCACCGCCGCTCCCGCCAGCAGCCTGGCCTTCAGCGACGAACTTGCGCTGCGCAACGGCACCGCCAGTGCGACCGCCGAGGCCGCTTCCTGTGCCGCCGCGGCAAGCGTCGGGCATTCGGCGCAGCCCGCCAGGTGTCGCTCGAGCTGGCGCGCGTCGTCCGCGTCCAGCGCGCCCAGCGCCCACGCGTCGATGTTCTCTCGGACGCCCTCGCAGTCCATTAGTTACCGCTGCTCCCCCTGCGCTCTTGCAGCGCACCGCGCATCTTCTGCATCCCCAGGCGGATCCTCGTTTTCACCGTCCCCAGCGGCTGACCCAGCTTGTTCGCGATCTCCTGCTGCGTCAGGCCGCTGAAGTACGCCAGCTCGATCGCCAGCTTCTGCTCCTGGGGCAGCACCTCCATAGCCCGCCGCACCGCCGCCCGCTCGTCGGACAGCACCGTCGCCAGCGCCGGGTCGTCCCGGTCGTTGCCGCTCGGCAGGACGTCCTCCTCCTCGTCGCCCGAGGGCAGGACTTCGTGCCGCAGCCGCCTGCCCCTGCTCCGCCGCTCGTCGATCGACCGGTTGCGGGTCACGCTCATCAGCCATGTGACGAACTTGCCCCGGTTCAGGTCGAACTGCTCCGGCCGGCGCCAGACCCGCAGGAACACGTCCTGCGCCACATCCTCGGCCACGTACGTATCGCCGACGACCCGCAGCGCCACTGAGTACACCAGGTCTCCGTACCGGTCGTAGAGCGCCTCAAACGCACCGAGATCCCGGCGCTCCAGGCGGTCCATCAACTCGTCGTCACGCAGACTCGCGTACTCCACGCGTTCCATCTCCGATACGTTGCGAACGCCCCGGGGGATTCGGGGTCTGCCCCGATCTTATCAGGGCCGGCCGCGGCCACGTCTACAGTAGCCCCGTGGCCCGCGCGGTCGCCGGAAGTGCCCTGTAGGGCGGGCCTTCAGCCCGCGCGGTCGATAGATCTACCCCGTAGCGCGGGCTTTTCAGCCCGCGCCGGTCGATCAACGTGCCCCGTAGACCGGGCCTTCAGCCCGCGCGGGTCGATAGATGTACCCCGTAGCGCGGGCTTTTCAGCCCGCGCGGGTCGATCGACGTACCCCGTAGCGCGGGCCTTCAGCCCGTGCCGGTCGATCGACGTGCCCCGTAGCACGGGCTTTTCAGCCCGCGCGGGTTGACGACGTACCACAAGCCCGGCCCTTTTCTGTGCAAAAGTGATCTGGCGCGCTTGCAGATCTCCGCCCACCCGGCGCAGGATCGTCCGAAACGGAGGCGATCCATGACCCGCCGCGACCGTAAGCCCGCGCCCGTAGCCACGTCCCGCTCGCGCGTCAACAGCCCGCGCCACGATCTCACGGCGCGCTCCATCACCCTCCCCGGCCCCGGCCATAGCGAAAATGCAAAACGCGTTTTTCTGCGAAACGGAAGAAAATGTGCGAAACGGAGCGAATTGTGCAAAACGAGCGCGCCGCTGCAGCCAGTGGGAAGGCGACCCAAGACCGAGGCCAACTCCAGCCTCCAGCACCCAGCCTCGGCCGGTCCCAGATGACGCGAGCATCAAGCTGGACGGAACTACCCGCCGGGCTGTGCCCCGGGAATCACCTGCTGCACCGTGACGTCGGTGGTCAGAAGAGCCGTGGGATCGTCCCCGGGACGCCCGAAGGCGATGATCCGGTCCGACGGCCGCACATCCGAAAGCCGCATCTCCCCACCGTTGGCGCGCCGAATGACCGTCGCCGGGCTCAGGATGATCTTCGAGAACTTCGCATCACCAGTCGGCCGGATCTCGATCGTCCGCGCCGCGACGTCCACCGCGCCAACGACGCCCTTCACCTCGATCGTGCCCGTGGGCGTGGGCTCTTCGGCGGACTCCGTCCGTCCAGCGGTCGCCTCGGGCGTCCTGTTGTCGTTCGGTGCCGCCGGTGTAGATGCTGCGGCGACCGTTGGTGTCGCGTCGCCCGGACCATCGCCATCGCCGTCGCACGCGGCAGCGACAGCAGGCGCGAACGCCGCCAGCGTGAGCACCGTCAGCAGTAGCCGTCGCGGGTTACTTCTCATCGGGACGAATCAGCAATACGGGCGCGTTGCCCTGTAACAGTCGGTCCGCGGTGCTGCCTAGTGCCGCCCGCGCGAGGCCGCTTCGTGCGTGGGTCGTCATCACGACCAGGTCGATCTGCTGCTGGTCGACGAAGTCCAGCAGTCCGTCCGCGATGGCGCCTCGCACGACAAACGCGTCGACCTTCACATCCTTCACCGCCTGCTCCTGGCCCCGCAGGTACTCCTTCGCGCCCTTCTCCAATTCCTCGTCCACCTGCGGCACGTATGCGTCGGGCAGCGTGTAGGGATACGCCTGCACCGCCCAGCGCACCCCGCGCACGAGCGTCAGCGTCGCTCCCACCTCTTTCGCGAGCCGCGCAGCGATAGGCAGCGCCTGTTCCGACAGCGTAGACCCGTCCAGCGGCACCATGATCTTCTTCATGTCAGCGGCCGGCCGCTGCTTCTCGAGCAGCTTCGGACCGACGGCCAGCACCGGGACATGCGCGTGCCGCAGCAGGCGTCCCGCGGTGCTCCCGTACAGCCATCGCGAGATGCCGGAGCGTCCATGCGTCGCGATCGCGATCGCGCGGGCGCCGGTTTCCTCCGCAGCCTTCAGGATCTCGTCGCTGGCATCGCCCGGTCGGACGAGCACATGGATGCGGTCGGCGTCCGGTAGTTTCGCCTTCACCCCGTTCAGGTAGTCAGTGAAGTACGTCTGGGCGGATTCCGTCACCTCTAGCGAGAGAGACGGGAACGTCGACGCGAGGTCGGTGTCCGTACCTTCCCACACCGTGACCAGCACTAGGTGAGTATGGAGCTTCGAGGCCAACAGGCCGGCGTACGGCAGTGCGCCCTCCGCAAGCTCCGATCCGTCCAGCGGCACGAGAATTGGACCCTGGTCGAGCATCATGCCTCCTCACAAGGGCACGCACTGGAACGCATCATGAGTGCGGCGTCCGGCTAAGTGTATCGGCAGCCTGCGCAAGCGCTCGGGTCACACGACGTCAGCCCGCGGGCCGTTCGGCCCTGTGAGCACCTCAACTCGCCCCCCGTCCCACCTCCCACCTCTCACGTCCCGCCTCCCACCTCCAACGTCCACCCTCTACACTGCCGCACATGGACTCCGACGAGATACGCCGCACGTTCATCGACTTCATGGTCTCGAAGGGCCACACGCCCATCCCCAGCGCGTCGCTCGTGCCCCACGGCGACCCCACACTGCTCTTCACCAGCGCCGGCATGGTGCCCTTCAAGCCCTACTTCATGGGCCTCGCTGACCCGCCCGCGCGCCGCATCGTCACCGTCCAGAAGGTCTTCCGCACCACGGACATCGACTCCGTCGGCGACTACAACCACCTGACCTTCTTCGAGATGCTGGGCAACTTCAGCGTCGGCGACTACTTCAAGAAGGAAGCCATCGAGTGGGCCTGGGAGCTGCTGACCGAGCGCTTCAAGCTCCCGAAGGACAAGCTCTGGATATCGATCTTCCTCACCGACGACGAAGCCCACGACCTCTGGCGGGCCACCGGCGTCCCCGAAGAGCGCATCAACCGCTATCCGGAGGAGAACAACTACTGGTTCAGCGGCGACGTCGGCCCCTGCGGCCCCAACAGCGAGATCTTCTACGACCGCGGTCCGCGCCCCGAGACATGCGAATACTGCGCGACAGGCGAGTGCAAGCCGAACCTGGAGCCGGACTGCGGCCGCTTCAACGAGGTCTGGAACCTGGTCTTCATGACGCTGTATCAGGCCGAAGACGGCACGCGCACGGAATTGCCGCGCAAGAACATCGACACCGGCTCCGGCCTGGAGCGCATGGCGATCCAGCTGCAGGGCAAGGACACCGTCTACGAGACGGACATCTTCAGCGACATCATCCATCGCGTCGAGACGGTGACCGGCCGCTCGTACGGCGAGGTCGAGGGCATCGACTTCGCGATACGCGTCGTCGCCGAGCACGCCCG
>JACRBR010000032.1 GCA_016213125.1 Chloroflexota bacterium
ACGATGCGGACGCCGACGCGGAGGGCGAGGTGCTCCGTTCGCCAATCCTGCTCCGTAGCGCGCTCGACCGTGATCGATGGATGGCGTTCTTTCGAAAGCAGGGCCGCCGCCCGGGCATCGGCGATAAACGTGACTTTATCGCCCCAGTGGCTCGCCAGGCGATCGAGGAATGCGGGGGCGGCGACGCGATGTACGAGCAGCGTGTCCACGGCGTTACAGATGCTGTAGCGGCGCGTTTTCGCGTTGTCCACGACGCTGATCGCAAGGTTCAAATCGGCGAATTCGTCCACGTAGATCTGGACGATGGCGTCCCCGTGGGCGACGACGGGCATCGTCGCGTTCTGGCGGACGTACTCAATCAGGCTGGCGCCCCCCCGTGGGACGACGAGGTCGATCAGGTCATGAGCTTTGAGCAGCTCGTCCACATGCGCACGGTCGGGGTCGCTGACCACCTGGACGGCGTCGTCCGGGACATCGGTCGGGGCGAGCGCCTCGCGGATGACCTCGCCGAGGGCGGCATTGCTGTGGCGGGCTTCCTTGCCGCCGCGGAGCAGGCTTGCGTTCCCGCTCTTGAGGGCCAGCGCGGCGATATCGATGGTGACGTTTGGGCGCGATTCGTAGATCGCAGCGATTACGCCGAGCGGCACGCGGCGGCGGCCGATAACGAGCCCGTTCGGCAGCGTCCGCGAATCGAATACTTCGCCGACGGGGTCCGGCAGCATGGCGACGTTCCGGGTGTCGGCGGCGATGCCGCGCAAGCGTTCCGGGTTGAGCGTCAGCCGCTCGAGGAAGTAGGCGTCCAGGCCGGCCTCCCGGCCAGCGGCGAGGTCCCGCGCGTTGGCTTCAAGCACCGGCCCCTGGCGCGCCTCCACGAGTTCGGCGATCCGGTTCAGGGCATCGTTCTTCGCGCCAGTCGAAAGCGTCGCGAGCCGCTTTGAGGCAACTCGCGCCATGGCGGCGCGCTCGCGCAAAAGAGAAGTGACGCTGGTCATGCCACCAGTGTACTGGATCGGGCCGTCTCTGGGCCGCGCACAGTCATGCCGGCGAGGTTCACGGTCAGCCGATTACGGCGATGGCCTCGACTTCGATGAGCAGACCCTCCATGGCCAGGCGGCTGACGCCCACAAGGGTGCTCGCGGGAGGCCCGGCCGTGGGCAGGAAGCCCTTGCGTACCTCGCGGATGGCGGCGAGCTTGGCGTCATCGAGGCCAACCACGTAGGTGGTCATCTTGACGATGTCCGAGAACGTGGCACCGGCCGCGGTAAGGGCCGCGCGAACGTTGAGGAAGACCTGGCGGGCCTGGGTTCCGATGTCATCGCCAACGATTTTGCCGCTGGCATCGAGTGCGATCTGGCCGGCTATGTAGACCGTGGTGCCGCCGGTGACGGCAACCGCGTGGCTGTATCCCCGGGCGGGCGAAACCCCCTGTGGGAGCGGATATTCCTTCATGGATCACCTCCGTTTCATGGAGCATACCGGAGGGCGAAATAGCGGGCCGCTATCTGCCGCCGGAGGAGAGTTTGCCGTAGTATCCGCGAACGTCTCGCGGCAGGGACAACCGTGCCGCGAGCAATGGGGACGAACGGCGCAAGGACGGAGTTCCGATGAGAGTCATAATCGCCGGGGGCGGAATCGGCGGGCTCGCGCTTGCCCTTTGCCTCGAGAGGAACGGCATCGAATGTGAAGTCTTCGAATCGGCGCAGGAGATGCGCCCGCTCGGCGTCGGCATCAACCTTCTTCCCCATTCGGTCCGCGTCCTCACGCTGCTCGGGCTGGAGGACCGGCTCGCGGCCAGCGGCATCGAGACGGCCGAATTGGCCTACTACAGCAAGCACGGCCAACGCATCTGGTCAGAACCTCGCGGAAAGCTTGCCGGCTACCGCTGGCCGCAGTACTCGATCCACCGCGGCGAACTGCAGATGCTCCTCTGCGAGGCGGTGACGGACCGGATCGGGGCACGCCATGTGCATACTGGCAACCAGCTCGCCAGCTTCGAAGACAGGGGCAGCCACGTCGAGGCGACGTTCACGGATCGGCGTACGGGTGTCATCGCCCAGGTGGCCAAGGGCGACGTCCTCATCGGCGCGGACGGCATTCACTCGCGGGTTCGAAACCACTTCTACCCGCGCGAAGAGAAGCCCGCGTTCTCCGGGCGGTTGCTCTGGCGCAGCACAACCGAAACCGATCCGTTCCTGACCGGGCGCTCCATGATCATGGCCGGTCACGAGAGCCTGAAGTTCGTTGCCTATCCAATTTCCGCGGAGGCTGACACGCGTGGGAAGTCGGTCGTCAACTGGGTGGCGGAACTCACCGTGGGCGGTATGTACGAACCGGGACGGGATTGGAGTCGTGAAGTGACGCGCGGCCGGTTCGCGCCCAAGTTTGAAGCGTGGAAGTTCGACTGGCTCGATATCCCCCGGCTGATCCGCGATTCCGGCCCGGTCTACGAATTCCCCATGAGCGACCGGGATCCCGTCGAGCGCTGGAGCTTTGGGCGAGTCACGCTCCTGGGCGACGCGGCCCACCCGATGTACCCCGTCGGCTCGAATGGCGCCTCGCAGGCGATCCTTGATGCGGCCGCGCTGGCCGCGGTGCTGAAGTCCGAAAGCGACCCTGTTGCCGCCCTCCAGTTGTACGAGGCCGAACGGCTTCGCGCGACGTCGAAGATCGTGCTTGCCAACCGGCAGCAGGGACCCGAACGGGTGATGCAGATCGTCGAGGAACGTGCGCCTGAGGGGTTCGCCGATATCCACGCTGTCATTTCACAGGCGGAGCTCGAAGAAGCGGCGGCAAGCTACAAGCAGGTCGCGGGCTTCGAACGCGAGGCGCTGAACGCGAAGGACGACGCCTCG
>JACRBR010000031.1 GCA_016213125.1 Chloroflexota bacterium
CATCCTCACCGCGCGGGGCGATGACATCGACCGTATCGTCGGCCTCGAGATCGGCGCCGACGATTACATGGCCAAGCCCTTCAACCCGCGCGAGCTCGTTGCCCGCGTGAAGGCCGTCCTTCGCCGTTCGCAGGGCGAGCGCGACGTCCCCGAGGTCGTTGAAGTCGGCCCCCTCCGCATCGACGTCGCGAGCCGCGAGGCAACCCTCGACGCCCACGCGCTCCAGCTTCGCGCGAAAGAGTTCGACCTCCTCACCGCCTTCGCACAGCACAAGGGCACCGTCCTCGACCGCGAGCGTCTGCTCCGCCTGGTCTGGGGCACCGACTACTACGGTGATTCCCGCACCATCGACGTGCACGTCGCCTGGCTACGCGACAAGCTCGGCGATTCCACTGTGAAGATCCAGACCGTCTGGGGTGTTGGGTACAAGTTGGTGGTCGAAGATGCTGGGGAGTCTCCGAGCTAGGCTCATCGTCTCGTTCGCCCTCGTCGTCGCCCTGGCGGTCTTCCTCGCCGGCGCCGGCGCTCTCTTCCTGCTGCGCGATAACCAGCAGGAGGATGCGCGCGCCCGCTACGGCCGCCTCACCGAGCCCCTCACCCTCGGCATCGCCGCTCTCGCCGCGGACAACACCCGCAGCATCGTCGATATCGAGGGCTTCATCGACGACCGCTCGCGCGAGTACGGCGCCCGCATCCTTCTTCTGGATGGCGACCAGGTCGTTGTGCACGACACCGAGGGCGGACAGCTCGAAGGCAAGTACGTGCTCTCGTTCGAGAGCACGGAGGTCCGCTCCGACGAATCCCGTGGACTCCGCTACAAGTGGGCCTCCTTCGATAGCGGCGACGACGACGTCACCCTCTTCGCCTCCGAAGTCTCCCCCGGTGACTCCCGCTTCGCCGCACCCGAATACCAGGCCTTGATCGCCATTCCCAAGGACAAGCTGGCCTCCGCCTGGCTGGAGCTGGTTCCGCGCCTCGCCCTCGCCGGCGCCATCGCCCTCTCCGTGTCCTTCGTCGTCTCCTACTTCATCTCCCGCTCGATCTCGGGCCCCCTCGCCCGCATCACCCAGGCCTCGAAGCAGATGGCACAGGGCAACTACGACGTCTTCATTCCCATCAAGGGCCAGGACGAGGTCGGCCGCCTGTCCGAAGCCTTCAACCAGATGGCAAAAGAGGTCAGCACCTCCCAGCGCACCATGAAGGACCTGCTCGCCAACGTCTCGCCCGAGCTCAAGACTCCCCTCACCTCCATCCAGGGCTTCTCGCAGGCCATCCTCGATGGCGTCGTCACTGAGGACGACGACGTGAAGGAGTACAGCCGTCTGGTCTACGAAGAGGCGCAGCGCATGCGCGGCCTCGTCGATGACCTGCTCCTCCTCTCACAGATCGAGTCCGGGCAGGTCTCGATGGACCACAGGCGCATCAGCCTGGAACAGCTCCTCGTTCACACCATGGAGCGCTTCCAGTGGGCCATCCGCGATGCCGGCATCCAGTCCGGCGTCTCCCTCGAACGCCTGCCCGATGTCGTCGGCGATGCCCGCCGGCTCGAGCAGGTGTTCTCGAATCTCCTCCAGAACGCCGTGCGCCACACCCCGCCCGGCGGCATCATCACCATCAACGGCAAAGTGCTCGTCGGCGGGCACGTCAGCATTAGCGTCCACAACACCGGCTCCTACATCCCCAAGGAAGACCTCGCCCGCGTCTTCGAGCGCTTCTTCCAGGTCGATCGCGCCCGCGCCCGCAAGGGCGGCAGCAGCGGCCTCGGCCTCTCCATCGTGAAAGAGATCGTCGAAGCCCACGGCGGCACCGTCCGCGCCGTCAGCTCCGAGGAGCGCGGTACGGAGTTCATCGTCGTCCTCCCGAACCCCCGCAGCGCCGAAGCCCGCGCCCGCCGCCCCTCACCCGAAACCCCGCGACGTTCCGCGCCGGCCGTGCGCGATGATGGGCCGCTACCGGACCGGCCTGTCCCTAGTCCCTAGTCCCTTGTCCCTATAACCTCCCAACGTGTTCGCCATCATCCTCGCCGGCGGCGCCGGCACTCGCCTCCGTCCCCTCACCTACGCCCGCCGCAAGGAGCTCGTTCCCGTCGTCAACCGCCCCCTGCTCGAGTACCGCCTCCTCAACCTGAAGGAACATGGCGTGCTCGACGTCGTCCTCGCCTGTTCCCAGGGCATGCGCGAGGTCGAGGATCACTTCGGCGATGGCGTCTCGCTCGGCCTCCGCATCAGCTACAGCTACGAGGACAAACCCCTCGGCTCCGGCCGCGCCGTGAAAGAAGCCGCGCGAGAGCACAACGCCACCGGCACACTCGTCGTCTGCAACGGCGACATCATCACCAACGTCGATCTCACCGCGATGATCGCCCGGCACCGCGACAACGCCGCCACCCTCAGCATGTCGCTCGCCCCCGTCCACGATCCCTGGACATACGGCGTCGCCGAGGTCGACGGCGACCTCCGCATCCACAGCTTCGTCGAGAAGCCGCCCCAGGGGCAGGAGCCCAGCAACCTCATCAACGCCGGCACCTGGCTCTGGGAGCCGCAGATGCTCGATCGCATCCCCGATGACGAGTCGGCCGTCCGTGATGGCTTCTCCGAGCGCGTCCTCTTTCCCGGCATCATCGCCGATGGCCTCCGCGTCCAGGGCTTCACCGAAGATCTCTGGGTCGACGTCGGTTCCCCCGAGCGTTACCTCCTAGCCACCCGCCTCCTGCTAGAGCGCATGACCCGTGGCGCCGGCGTCGACGTGCTCGGCCGCGAGGACGCCCGGATCGGCGAAGGTGTCGTCTTCGAAGGCATGGTCGCGATCGGCCGCGGCGCCCGCATCGGGGCCGGTGCGCGCATCATCGGCCCCACCGTCATCGGCCACGATGCCATCGTCGGTCCGGGCTCCGTCATCGAGGCCAGCGCCCTGTGGGAAGAGGCCCGCACTGGCGAGCACGCGCACATCACCGGCAGCATCATCGGCGCCTTCGCCGGCGTCGGCGATCGCGCCGTCGTCCCCGACGCCGTCCTCGCCAACGGCGCCGAGGTCCCCGAGGACCGCACCCTCGTCCCCGGCGCCCGCCTCATGCCCAACGAGCGCGCGTAGTACCCCCTACGCCGGCACTCCCGCCAGCCGGCAGATCCGTCCGATGAACTCCGCCTTCCCCCCCACGTACCCCAGCCGGTCGCGCCCGAACTCCTCCGCGAGATCGCGTTTGAGTTCCGCATACTCCTCCACCGCCTCGGGATGCGCACGAAGATAGTCGCGGAAGGCGATGTATCGCCCCCACCGATCGCCTCCATGCGGCACCACGTGCACGTTCGCGATCTTCCGCCCCTCCTCCACCCAGTACATCGCGATCCAGTCGTCAGTAGACTGCGCGGCCTCGTACGCCGCGCAGCCGATCGGTCGCAGCCCCTCGACGATCGCCGCCGCGCGCTCCATCGTGACCGCGCCCACCGCGATGTCCACCTTCGGCTTCGCCGGCAGTCCCGGCACCGCCGTGCTCCCCACGTGCTGCACGTCCGCTGCGTCTCTGCCCACGGTCGCCACGATCTCCGCCCGCAACCGCGCGAACACTTCGGCCCACCGCGGGTCATACCCAGCCAGCACCACCGGAGACCCCCGCGCGATGCGTTCCTCCATGGCCGCCATGCACCGCTCCACGAACTCCGTCTTCCGGTCCGTGTACCCGACGTTGGTGTCGCTCTCGGCCGCCAGCCGCGCGTTGAACTCCGCCGCAAGATCCCGCTTCAGTTCGGCGTACGCCCGCGCCTCGCCCGGGAACGCCCGCAGGTAGTTCCGGAACCGCAGATGCCTCACCCAGAAGTCGCTGCCCTGCTCCACCATGTGCATGTGGAACGCCCTGGCCCCATCCACGTCCTTCCGGAAGTACCGCCGCAACGGTATCCCCGGGCCCGAAGGTGTGTCCTGCTCGAACTCCGGCACGTACGCGTACCCGATGCCCTTCAGCTTCGGGACGAGCGCTCGTGCGTCATCCAGCGCCCGAATCCCCGGCATCATGTCGATGATGGGTTTCGCCGCCAGCCCCGGCACCGCCGTGCTGCCCATGTGCTCGATGCGCGTGAACGCGTCCCGTCCGCACGTCGCGTAGATCAGATCGCGCTCCGCCTCGAAGCGCTCCGGCCACGACGGATAGTAGTCCGCAATGACGATCGCCTTGCCCTTGTTCGAGCTGACCATGGAGGACGGAGTATATCAGCCGGTCGGCATCGCCGACGCCGCCTCGAGTACGCGCAGCGATAGCTCGATCCCCAGCGGCAGCGCCGCCTCGTCGAAGTCGAACTTCGGGTGATGGTGCGGGTACACGCGATCGTCGTGGCGTGGCGCCGCGCCCAGCAAGAAGTATGTGCCCGGCGCCTCCTGCAGGA
>JACRBR010000039.1 GCA_016213125.1 Chloroflexota bacterium
AGATTGTCGTAGAGGCGGCGCACCCCCGGGTTATCGGCCAGGGTCGAGGGCGGCCAGAGCCCGCCAGAAAGCGTGGCGAGGAGCAGGGGCGGGCCGCTCCCCTGCTGCCAGCTCGCGATCGTGACGCCGTCATCGCTCGTGGCGAAGCGGACGTGATGATCCATCACGCCCCGTCCTTCCGCACCGCATACACCCGCTGTGCCTCCGCGATCCCCTTCAGCGACTTCGCGATCGTCATCCCCAAGTGCGGCGACATCCCGATCAGCACCGGCCCCGATCCCATCGCGAAGAACGCGATGCTCTGCCCATCAACCGTCCGGCTGTATTGGATCTGCGGTTCCATGCCCGAATCCTACACCCGCGTTCAGCGAAGGAGGCGGCCCGCAGGCCGCCCCACTATTCCCTGTTCCCAACTCCCTATTCCCTACCGATACTGGTGCGGCCCGAAGTCGGCCTCGTAGAACGGTGCCACGCTATCGCCGCGGCGCGCGACGCGGTTGATCTGCTTCAGCTCATCCTCCGCAAGCGTCACGTTCAGCGCCCCCATGTTGTCCGCGAACTGCTCCATCGTGCGCGGGCCGATGATCGGTGCCGTCACCCCCGGCTGCATGTGCACCCACGCCAGCGCCAGCTGCGATAGCGTGATCCCCTTGTCCTGCGCGATCGGCTCCAGCCCCTCGATCACGTCGTAGATGCGGTCGTTCAGCCGGCGGCGGTAGATCGGGTTCGACGCGTCGGCAAAGCGCGCGCCCTCCGGCGGCTCCTCGCCACGCTTGTACTTTCCGGTCAGCAGTCCGCCCGCCAGCGGCGACCACGGGATGACGGCCATGCCGTACGTGCGCGCCATCGGCAGCAGCTCCCGCTCGATCCGCCGGTCCAGCAGGTTGTACGGCGGCTGCTCGCAGATGAACCGGTGCGTCCCCAACTCCTTCGCCACGTAGAAGCTCTCGACGAGCTGCCATGCCCCAAAGGTGCTGCTCCCGATGTACCGCACCTTCCCCGACCGGATCAGGTCGTCCATCGCCCGCAGCGTCTCGTCGATCGGTATGTCGCTCTGCGGCCGGTGGATCTGGTACAGGTCGATCCAGTCCGTCCCCAGCCGCCGCAACGAGGCCTCGCACTGCTGGATGATGTGCCGGCGCGAGTTCCCCTGCATGTTGGGGTCCTCGCTGTCCATCACCCCGTGCACCTTCGTCGCCAGCACGATGTGATTCCGCCGCCCGTTCCGCTTCAGCGCCTCCCCGCACACCTCCTCGCTCTTCCCCAGCGAGTACACGTTCGCCGTGTCCAGGAAGTTGATCCCCGAGTCGAACGCCTTGTCGATGATCGCGCACGAATCATCCAGCGCCGTCTTCCCCCCGAACATCATCGCCCCCAGGCAAATGCTCGAGACCTTAACCCCCGTCCGCCCCAGCGCGCGCATTTCAACTGGCATAAGTCTCGTGTCCTTTCCCTACATCAACTGGATCACAGGCGCCCCCGCCTGTACCGTCTTGAGGATCAATCATGACGCCCGTCGGGCATACGCGCACGTATATGCGAAGGCCTTGCTGTGCTCGTCTCGGGCACGCCTCTTAGGGCGGTCGTATACTCGCCTCATGAACGAGCATCTGGGAGAAACAGCCCGCGAAGCTGCATCTCATTTGAGGCAAGAAGCTGAGGCCACGGAAGCCAGGGCGTTGGCGTTTTCTTCCGTGGTTATATTCCTTCGAGAGTTGGCCGTGAAGGCGGTGCCCGTCGCCGGACCAGTCGCGGATGCCCTCATGTCGACGCGCGAGAAACTCCGGGCCGATCGGCTCGAGCACACGATTGAAATGCTCCAAGAGGAGTTGTCCAACCTCCGTGATCGGGGGTTGGCCAACGACGCGCGCGTCGATCGAGACTCGTTCCGTCTAGTCCTCGATCGATGGATCGAGTCGGCCCAAAGCGCCAGAGTCGAAGATCACCGACGGCGCTTGGCTCGTTTCATGAGGAACTGCATAGTCAGTGGTCTCCAGCCGTCGGAGGCGGACACGCGGCGGACCTTCCTGGAGTCGCTCGATGCGTTGTCCGAGTTCGACCTTGCGGTTCTCGTATCATGTCGTGGAAGCGAAAAAGATGAAGTGCGAGCGCTGAAGCCCGCATTTCCAGATCACAGTGATGATGCACTACTGGCTGCCGTAGAGCGGCTGCGCCTCCACGGATACATCGTCCGTTCGCCGACCGGGGCATCGTGGAATGATCCTCTCGTTCATCCAGTTGGGCTGACTGCTGAGGGGCAGCAGTTCTGCGAGTTCATGTTGTCGTGACGGTTGCACGGCGAGCATTTCAGGAGGGCCGTGGAAGGAACTAGCATGAAGGACTACCACATCAACGTCTTCTACAGCGACGACGATCGGGGCTACATCGCCGACATCCCCGACCTCCGCTACTGCTCCGCCTTCGGCCGCACCCCCGACCAGGCCGTCCGCGAAGTCCTCATCGCAAAGAAGGCCTGGCTCGCCACCGCGAAGGCCGCCGGCAAACGCATCCCCAAACCCCGCTACCGCCCCGCCATCTACCAGACCACTTCCTGACCTCAGGCCATCGTGCATCGGTTTCGAGCGCAGATGCCGCAATTCCGGCCATCTGCAACTAGCTGACGCTACCGCCCCGCCACCGCCGCCGTGACGTCCTCAAACGCCGCGCGCGCGGTCGGCGCTTCGTGCACCGAGAACGCCGGGTTCTGGTCCTGCACCGCCCCGAGGTACTCTGCCGCCCGGTCGAGGTCGCCCGTCGCCCGGAAGATCATGCCGGCGTGATACAGCACCGACGTCTCGCGCGTGCCCGTGGCGAGCGCATGCTCGATGGCCTTCGCCGCGGCGTCGAAATCGCCGGCCTTGTACTGCGCCCACGCCAGCACGTCCGCCGCCTGCAGGCTCGGCTGCTCGGCGAAGGCGACCCTCGCTCGCTCGACCGTCGCCGCGATCTCGCGGTCGTGGTCGGCATTGAAGAGGCCGATCTGCAGGTCCAGGTTCACACCGTTCGCTGTGTACAGCTGCTCGATCGCGCCGACGAGCGCGTACTGGTCGCCGGCCTTCGCGCTGTCGCCCTGCGCCGCGTACAAATCGCCGAGCGCGACCACGTACTCCGGGACGGGGATCTTCGCGATCGCCTGCTCGTAGTAGTCCGACGCCGCCGCGAGATCTCCGCGTGCGGCCGAAACACGGCCCAGCCCGGCGATCGCGTGGACGTAGCCGGGGAACGTGTCCAGCGAGACCTGGTAACGCTCGCCCGCGTCGTCGATGCGCCCCAGCATGAAGTACAGGTTCGCGAGCTGCGCGTTGGCCCACGCCGCGTGCTCGGGCACCCCATCACTCTCCGCGCGCGAGATCGCCGATTGCCAGCTCCGCTCGGCTTCATCCGTCATGCCCCGCAGCTGGAACCACAGAGCCCGGCGCCCGAACGCCGGCAGGTCAGGCTCCAGGTTGATCATCTTCTCGTACGCAACGTCCGCCTCGTCGTAGCGACCCAGCCCCATGTACGCGTCGCCCAGCACGCCGTATCCGTAAGCCTCGTTCGGCCTGAGCGCGATCGCCGACTGCGCCAGGTCCAGCGCCTGTGCGAAGTCGTGCATCGTCGCGTTGACGCTCGCCAGCAGGACGACGCCGTCGTAGTTGCCCGTCGGCCGGATCTCGAGCGACCTCGTCAGCGATTCCTCCGCCCGCGCAAGGTCGGAGACGTCGCCCGTCTCACGCGCCCGTTGCATGTACTCGAGCGCGAGTCCGTTGAGGCTGAAGACGTCCAGCGGGTCGCCCGCCGACCGCTCGAGCAGAAAGTCGATGTGTGCCTGCTGCTCCGCCCGCGCCTCATCGACGATCGAGGCCGAAGCGGCCGGGGAAGCCGGCGGCTGGGCCGCTGGCTTCCCCCCTCCACAAGCGGCGGTGATGAGGAGAAGAGCGCCCGTCGCCAGCCCGATCAACATGTGTCGTGATGCGCGCGTGGAACTCATGACGGGCACTCCTCCTCTTCGTCGTCGCGATCGCTCTTAGTTGCCCCGTGAGCGAACGACCAGCGCACCACCACCCAGAACCATCGCGGCGGCGATGACAGCGGCGATCAGCCAGATGTTCGCGTTCATGTCCGTGTCCGAACCGTCGCCCGTGCCGGTGTTCGGCGCAGTGATGCCGGTTTGCGGCATCGGTGCCGGTGCCGGAGCAGTGGTCGGCGCGGCCGCGGCCTTCGTCGGCGCCGCGATCGGCGTCGGCGCAGGATTCGTGTTCGGCCGCCCCACGTACGGGAACTCACCCAGGAACGTGCTGTCGTTCGACACGTTGTCCGAAGCCGCGCTGTTGCCCGTAATGAGCTGCAGCTCGCCGTCGATCACGTCGTCCGTCAGCGCGCGCCCGTTGAGGAAGTTCATCGGCATACTCGTGTCGAACGTCAGGATGTCCGGAAGCAGCGCGTCAGCCAGAGCCGGGTCTGACCCCAGGCTGTTCAGTGTCGCGACGACCGTGCTCTTCCACGTCGCCACATCGTCCGCGGGCTTCGTGTTGTTGAACGCGTCCTTGCTCGCCTCCGGGATGAACACGGTATTGATCGCCGGGCGGCCCATCCGGTCGATGACCGCGCCGTCCCTGCTCGTTATCCCCCACACGCCCGCCTTAGTCGAGCTGCCGTCCAGGAAGTCGTCCGAAGGCGCCTCGATGACGATCGCCAGCACGTTCAGCCCATTGAAGAAGTCGTTCCCCGGGTTGCGGAACGCCAGGCCCGCCTTGAACGCGTTCAGGTCGAAGAAGAACGGATCGTCGCGCAGCCCCGCGAACAGCTTGACGCCGTTGTCTTCGTTGACGATTGGCGAGTCCGTACCCGGCGTCGTCTCGCCGGTGACGACCGTGTCGCCGCCCGCGCTCAGCGAGTCGGCCGCCGCGCCCGTCGCCCGCTGCAACGTCACGTCCTGCTTGCCGCCGGAGTCCTTCGCGCCGAAGGTCACGTTGTAGGTGACGTCCGGGACGGCGTCACCGTCGTTGTCGATCCGGAACTGGTAGTTGCTGTCCGCGCCGAACGCCGGCGTCGCGCCGGGCATCGCGAGCCCGGCCACCGTCATCACGAACACGGTGTTGCCGCTGTCGCCCTCGAAGGCGTAGACGTCGGCGATGTCCTCGGCGTTGTTGTTCTTCGTCAGCGGCGCGTCTCCGTGGTCGGCCGCCGACCCCGACCCTAACCCGATGATCGCTGCCGCACCCAGCGCGACAGCTGCTCCCGCGAGCAGTAGCAGTCTCTTTCTCACTGTTCCTCCATCATGCGTGCACACGCGCCGTTGGTTTCGAGCGCGCGCCTGAACCAGCCATCACCAACAGGCGCCGGCACCCGGAATGCCGGACGCATGCCAGGGAGGCGTGCGTATGCTGCTTCTTCGCACTCAGAGGACGTTTGGATCAGTGCGCACCGATCCCATGTCGGCGCGGGCGATCGTTCTGCATGCCCGACGCTGCTTCAGACTCGCGTGGCCCTGCTCGAGCGGGCTGCGGCCACCTACTGGCGCGCCATCTCCACCACCGCCTCCTGCTCCAGGTCCCGCGGCGGCTCGTGGCCCCGCAGGTCCACCACCACCCGGTGCAGCGTGCCGCTGAACCGGAACGGCGCCCGGTACTCCTCCGTCACCGGCGCGCCCACGTCGCAACCCACCTGCAGGCTCTCGCCGGCCCCCGCCAGCACCGGGATCGTGAACGGCAGCGTCATCTCGCCGGCCTGCTCGCCGTCGATGAACAGCCGCACCGTGCCGCCCGCGCCGAACGGCTGCTGCCCCGTCTTCTCGAACGACGACGCCAGCAGATGATGCCCCGCCGGCACCGCGCGGTCCGATTCCACCGTCTGCATCCGCCGCCCGAGG
>JACRBR010000040.1 GCA_016213125.1 Chloroflexota bacterium
CGTTCTGCACCTGAGCCTCGCGCGCGGCCGCCGATGTCAGCAGGCGCGCGCCTTCGTCCGACGCCACGATGATCTTCTTCGTCGCCGGCGGCTCCGGCTCCGCGACTGCGACCGGCGCCTTCACGAAGGTGTGTACGTATCCCTCGCGCTCGCTGTCGCCCGGCCTTCGCGGGTGCTCCTGCGCGACCTCCCGCAGCAAGTGGCGCAGCGTCCAGTCGCTCATGGAGCTCAGCCGCTCGACCTCGGCCAGCAGCTCGGGTGGTGACGCCGCAAGCCGCTCCCTGAGCGCCATGAACACGCGCATCGCCGCGTCGGCGTCCGCCATCGCCCTGTGCCGCCCGGTGAACTCCAACCCCAGGTGATCCGCAATGCCGCCGAGCGAGTTCTGCGCCAGCCCTCCCAGCAACAGGCCCGCCAACTCGTGCGTGTCGTAGGTAGGCCCAAAGAGCTGCAGACCTTTGCGGGCCAGGAATCCGGTATCGAACGTCGGGTTCTGGCCCACGATGGGATCCAGCCCAACAAACGACTCGATCTCGAGCATGATCGATCCGAAGTGCGGGGCTGACGCCAGCTCGCGCTCGTCGATCCCCGTAAGCAGCGCGATCCGATAGTCGAGCTTGCGTTCCGGGTTTACCAGCGAGTGATAGCGGTCGATGACGCCTTCGGTGTTAAACCGTATAGCCGCCACTTCGATGATCTCGTCGCTCTCCGGGTCCAGCCCGGTAGTCTCGAGATCCAGCGAGACGTACTGCATCGAGAAGGTTTCTAGACGCCGGCCGGGCTCAGGCCCCGCGCGGCGTGCTAGATGCTATCACGCGCGCGCCTGGAACAGTCCGGCGTTATGGGATGTGCGCCGGACTACGTCGCGAGACCGGGCGCTGCTTCCTCCAGCGAGTCTTCGGTGAAGTACGTCAGCTTCCCCTGCAGTAGCCCGTGGTGTGCGTGAAAGCGCCCGGCACGCAGCTCCTCCAGGAACTCCTCCGGCCCCGAAACGTTCTGTTCCAGCACCGTGCAGTAGAAGCCAATCCCTGAACGAGAATGCGCATCGCTACCGCCCGTCACTGGCTTCCCAAGCACCTTCGCCACTTGCAGTGCGAACAGGTTCTCTCGCGGCGTGTTCGCCCCGTTCAGCGCCTCGATCGCGTCAACGAGTTGAAAGACGGGCATGCGCTCGGCGGCTTGCTCCGGCGTCATGGTGAAGGGCTCCTTGCCCTGCTTGCGGAAGTACACCGGGTCGAACCAGTGCCGAAATGGGTGCGCAACCGTCATGAAGCCACCCAGGTCGTCCAGCACCTTTCGCAACTCCTCCGCGCGCCGGATTCCCGGCACGTACTGCTTCAGCCCCACGACGATCATGTGACCCATGTCCGTGGACACTTCCATCCCGTTGTTCACGAACAGTCCGGCGTGCCGCTGGCGGTAGTCGTTGAGCTTGTGGGTGTCCCACAGCCGGTCGTGCTCGGTTATGTTCACGCCCGTCAGGCCGCGCTGGCGCGCCTCCTCCGCCAGGTCCTCGGGATCGAGGCCACTGTCGGAAGCCCCCGCCGTGGTATGGATATGCATGTCAATGATCGTGGGCATCGGCATGCATGGTAGCGAGAGGCGGTGCTACACGCTGATCGGCTGTCTAGCCGGCCTGCGCCAGCCACGGCACGGCCCACCCGAACAGCAGCACGGCGAGCATCGCCGCACCCACCGCAAACCGCCGCCACGGCGCCAGCAGCATCGGGACAACCAACGCCGCGACCAGTGCTAGCACGAGCACCGTGTACACGAGGTTTGGACTGCCGAGGCCGCCGTCCGGGCGTCGGGCCTCGATTCCGTGCAGCGCCAGACCCATGACCATCCCCACCGCCGTCAGCACCAGGAATGCACCGAAATGCACCACCATCGCCAGCGCGACCACGTTTGTCCCCTCCGGCGCGAACCGCTGCGCCATGCCGGTCTCCCGGCTGGATCGCACCAGCATGATCGCCCCGATGGGCGCGACGATGATTGAGAACGCGAACCCCACGACGAACCCGGCGAAAACCTCCGCCACCTACAGCTCCTCGATGCGCAGCGCCTGCTCCCGTCGCAACACATGCGCAGGCCGCGGGTCGAAGCCCGTTTCGCGAATGCGGCGCGCCAGCACGTCGGCAAGATCCGCGCCACCGCCGTACAGGAGGAAGAACGACGGCCCCGCCCCGCAGAGGTGTGGCGAGTAGCCGTCGGACCGAAGCGCATTCATCGCGCGTTCGGCATCAGGCTGCATCCTCGACGTGACGTGTTCGAACACGTTGTTCAGCAGCTCGTCGTGGATCACCCGACCGGCCTCGACGGTTTCGCGCACACCGATCGAGACGTCACCGTCGGTGTAGTGTTCCGGCTTCAGCGCGCCGAACATCTGCGCCGTCTTCTCGCCGCGCTCGCCAGCGGGCGGTATCGCCAGCATGATGCTCGGGGCGATGGCGTCGGGCAGCGCCTCGACAGCATCACCGCGCCCGCTGGCGATCGCCGTGCCGCCCACAACGAAGAACGGCGGGTCCGACCCGATCTCCCCGGCGATCTCCACCAGATTCAGCTTCGGCTGGCCGGCATCCCAGAGTTCGTTCAGGCCACGCAAGACCGCAGCCGCGTCGCTGCTGCCCCCGCCCAGCCCCGCAGCGACCGGCACGCGCTTCTCCAGCACGATGTGTGCGCCCTTTCGCAGTCCCGCCCGCTCGCGAAGCGCCACGGCGGCCCGGTACGCGAGGTTCTGCGCGGGTGGGTTGCCCTCCAGCATGTCCGGCTCCCCCGTCAGCTCCAGCGTGATCTCCGCCGCCTCCGTCAGGGTCACGGTGTCACGCAGGCTGATGGTTTGCAGCACGCTGCGGATCTCGTGATAGCCGTCCGGCCGCGCATGCAGCACCTCCAGCGACCAGTTGACCTTCGCCGGGGCGATCAGGCGCAACGCCCGCGTCATAACCGCTCCTTCGATAACCAGGCGCGCGTCACCGCGGCCCAGTCATCCAGCGTCAGAACGTGAGGGCGCAGGTTCGCGTCCACTTCTGCGGCCGCCATCACCTGGTCGACAACTTCCTGCTTCACGTGCATTCCGAACGACAGACTATTCCGCAGCATCTTTCGCGGATTGCCGAACCCCGCCCGCACGATACGGAAGAACGCCTCCAGCGGCACGTCCACCCTCGGCTCATCGGCTACGTCGATTCGCACCACGGCCGATTGCACCTTCGGCGGAGGGTTGAACGCCCCCGGCGCCACCTTCATCACCAACCGCGTCTCGCCGTACACCTGCGTCGCCACGCTAAGCAGGCCCATCTTCGGTGGGCGGGCGCAGATCGCCTCCGCAACTTCGAGTTGGACCATCACCACCAGCCGGCGGGGGCGCTCGTCTCCCTCGAGGAACAGGCGCAGCGTGGGCGCGGCGATGTTGTACGGCAGGTTCGCCACGACCACGTACGGCGAAGACGCCCCGCCCGCGTGAAGCAGCTCCGACGGCGCCGCCGTGAGCACATCGCGCTCGACGACTGCAATGTTTGGCGTGCCCGCGAAACGCTCCCGGAGTCCACCGACAAGATCTCGATCCACCTCCACGGCTACGACGCGGCGCGCTCGCTCCGCCAGGATCGTCGTCAGCGCACCCCGCCCCGGCCCCACTTCCAGGGCGCAGTCTTCCGGGACGATCCCCGCCGCTTCGACGATCTTCGTCAGGATGTTGACGTCGGAGAGGAAGTGCTGGCCGAAGCGCTTCTTTGCACGAAACCGGAAGGGCGCCCCGGAATTGCCATCGGGCCTACTCGAGGATGTAGATGTCGAGCCACTTCGAGACCCAGTCAATGTCTACTCCGTCCGGGAATCCCAGGTCGATGATGTAGCCCTTCACCGCTCCCCCGGTATCGCCCGCGACAGCATAGCCGTAGCCGGGGATGAACATCCTCGTACCCAGCGGGATGATCTCCGGATCCACTGCCACGATGCCGTACGTCACAATGGCCCCGCTTGCCGTCACGCCATAGGCCGGGTCGTCAGGCGACCGCCCGGCACTCGCGGCGTTGTACGCCGTCGCGTACACCCGCAGTGTCTTCCCCACCGACCCCGAGGCGGTGTCCGGCCCGGAGTCGTTCTGGCCCGTCCGTGTCGGGTAGTAGATGACCGTGTCCACGGGCTCCGGGTCGAGTTTGTCCTCGACCAACTCGCGCCCCACCTCCTCGCCGTCCACGTAGCTCACGTCGTACCGCCGGATGCGGACACCGTCGCGACCTGGCTCAGTGCGCGTCTCACCTGGGGCCAGGCTGGGATCCGACCGGTACACCGTGCTGCTTTCGATATATTCGTAGGCGACGTCGTTCGACGATCCCAGCTGCACCACCCGCACGCTCATGTCCGACGTGATCGCCGTCTCGAACGACGGATCCACAAACGCGCCCGCCGGCAGCGCGATGCCTTCTCCATCCAGCATCTCGCGCACGGTGCGCGCCAGTGTGTACACCACGCGGTGGCCGTCCGGGAGCGCGATCGTCACCGGGTCGCGGGGGGGCACTTCGATGCGCGTATCTAGCTCGAGCGGCGCCTGCATCTCCGGCACGACCACGTCACCCGGCCCTACCACGATGCCGGCTTCCCTGAGTGCCTGCGCGATCGTCTGCCGGCTGGACATCGAAACGACTTCCCGGTCGCCATCGACGATGACGAACGGCACGGCGCGGCGCACCTCGATATCGATGGGGACATCGTCTGTCAGCAGCCGCTGGCGAGCGCTTGACGCGAGCAGGATCGGCGGGTCGATCGGCGCGTTCTCCGAGACAAGCACGCCGTTCTGCATGACGCTGTCTCGCTGTTGCAACACGATGTCGGCCTCGTCCAGCGCCTCGACGATCGTGTCGACGGCCGTCCTCAGCACGTACGTCTGCCCATCGGCGACGATGCGCACGTCGCGAGCCCGGTCGACGGTGAGGACCCTTGCGCCCGGCGTCTCCGCCGTGAAA
>JACRBR010000034.1 GCA_016213125.1 Chloroflexota bacterium
CGGGCGTCTCGGTGCAGGAGATCGCGGACGCGGCGGGGACGCACAAGACGACGGTGTTGTACCACTTCGATACGAAGGACGCTCTGCACGAGGCGGTGCTGGCGCAGGCGCTGGGCCGCATCGCCGAGATCCAGCGGCAGTTCTTCGCCGGCCCGATCGTGCGGGAGCGGGTCGCGTTCCTGATCGACCAGATCCAGGCCTTCTACGCCGATCACCCCGCCCTCGCGCGGCTGTTGCAGCGGGAGTTGCTGGATCCGGACGGCGGCGACGCCTACCTGAGGCTGTTCGTCGACCCCATCTACGTGCCCGCCATGGAGAGCGTCCAGCGTGCGGTCGACCGCGGCCTCGTGCGCCCTATCGACCCCGCGCTTTTCATTCACGACACCCATGTCGCCCTCGTCGGCTACTTCTGTCATCGCAACTTCCTCGAGCGCCTGCGTCCAGGCATCGACCCGTACTCGGTCGATTCGCTGATCGCCCGCCGCGACTACCTCGTCGACTGGATCTTCCGCCTGCTACTGCCGGAGGAACGACGTGGGAAGCGGGGGGAGAGAGGCGGGACGCGGGAAGCGGGAGGCGGGAAGCCGAGGGCCGGAGAAAAGATCTCCGGACGAAAGCGGGCGAAGGTGGAGGTTGGACGCTAGAGGCTGGACGCGCGCATCACCGACGACCGACGACCGACGACCGACGACCGATGACACTGACACACTGAGACACCAACCCGCACGGGAGGAACACCATGGTCACAGCAACGGACATTCTCGACAACGGCGCTTCGGCGCGCGCGTGGGAGGCGCCACCGGGGTACCGGTTCGAGGTGCCGCCGTTCCCGAACTGCTGGTTCCAGGTGGCGTATAGCGACGAACTGGCGGCGGGTGAGGTGATGCCGCTGCGGTACTTCGGGAAGGACCTGGTGTTGTTCCGCGGGGACGACGGGGTGGCGCGCGTCGTCGATGCATTCTGCCCGCACCTGGGAGCCCACCTGGGGTACGGCGGGGCCGTCATCGAGAACACGATCCGGTGTCCGTTTCACTTCTGGCGGTTCGACGGAGAAGGGCGGTGCGTGGACGTGCCGTACGCGAACAAGATCCCGCCGTTGGCGAAGCTGGACGGCTGGCACGTGTGCGAGAAGAACGGGCTCATCATGGTATGGCACCACATGGACCGGCTGCCGCCGACGTACGAGATCCCGGACGTGCCGGAGTACAACCAGCCGGCGTGGACGCCGTATCACAAGGCGCGCTGGAAGATCCGCACGCACAACCAGGAGATGGCGGAGAACGCCGTGGACTCGGCGCACTTCAAGTACGTGCACGGGACGCCGGAGCAGCCGATGACGCGCGCCGAGATCGACGGCCACATCCTGCGGGCGCGGTCGCCGGTGAACTACGTGACGCCGCAGGGGACGGTGGAGGGCGGGATCGCGTCGGACAGCTACGGGTTCGGGTTCGGGACGGTGCGGTTCACCGGGATCGTGGAGACGCTGCTGGTGAGCAGCGTGACTCCGATCGACGGTGAGTATGTCGATGTTCGGTTCTCGTTCAGCGTGAAGAAGATGGCGAGCGAGGACGCGACGAAGGGCGTGGCGCGTGCGTTCATCAAGGAGATTGAGCGGCAGCTGGGGCAGGACATCCCGATCTGGGAGAACAAGGTGATGAAGCCGCGGCCGGTGTTGTGCGACGGCGATGGGCCCGTCGGGATCTTCCGGCGGTGGGCGAAGCAGTTCTACACGACGGCGCCGGAGCTTTCGCCGGCGGACGGCGGGGACCTGGGGACGGCGGCGAAACGGTAGGGAAGACGCGCGAAGCTGGACGCTCGAGGCTGGAGGCTGGAGACCCACACCGTCCGGCTTCCAGCTTCAAGCCTCCAGCTTCGCCAATGTCATGCGGACGTCGGGCGACGTCATTCCGAGCGGAGCGAGGAATCTTGCAGTGACAGCGACGGATCGCCAATTTCATGTCTACATCCTCGCGAGCGACTCGCGGCGGCTTTACACAGGCGTGACAAGCAGGATTGGCCAGCGGGTGCAGCAACACAAAGAAGGCCAGGGTTCAGGATTCACGGCGAAGTATCACATCGACAGGCTGGTGTATGTGGAGGAGGCGCCCGACGCTCGGTCGGCGATAGAACGAGAGAAGCAGATTAAGGCCTGGGGGCGCGGGAAGAAGATCGCGCTGATTGAGGCCGTGAACCCGGGATGGGCGGACCTGGCTGAACGCTGGTTCGCCGCGGCCGGTGATAATCGTCCGGGAAGGGAACAGATGGTGACGCACGGGGAAGATTCCTCGCTGCGCTCGGAATGACGTGGAATTGGCGCTTTGCGCTGACGTGCGGGGTGATGTGACCGGGGGGAGGAACCGAGATGATGCAGTTGGCGGCGGCCGGGGAAGATTCCTCGCTGCGCTCGGAATGACGGAAATGGACGCTCTGCGCTGGCAAGGACAAGCGGCATGATCAGAGCAATCGATACATTCGTGAATGTGAATATGGGGTCCGTGGAGCGGCCGGCGTGGCTGGAACGCGTGGCCGAGGACTACTTCCACCGCAGCGACCAGATCTTCAAGGACATCGAGATCCCGGAGCTGGTCGAGGCGATGGACCGTGCGGGCGTACAGAAGTGCATCCTGAGCACCGATGCCGAGAAGCCTTCCGCGCACGTGCTGAAGTTCGTCGAAGCGCACCCGGAGAAGTTCGTGCTGTCGGTGTCCCTGGATCCGCGACGGGGGATGCAGGCGGTGCGAGCGCTGGAGCGGATGGTGCGCGAGACGCCGACCGTGCTGGCGCGCATCACGCCGTTCATGGTGGGCGCCATACCGCCAAACGACAAGGTGTACTATCCCGTCTACCAGAAGTGCATCGAGCTGGACATCCCGATCGCGGTGAACACGGGGATCCCCGGTCCGCCGATGCCGGGCGAGTGCCAGAACCCGATGTACCTGGACGAGGTGTGCGTCTTCTACCCGGAGCTGAAGCTGGTGATGGCGCACGGCGCCGACCCGTGGTGGGACGTGGCGATCCGGCTCATGATCAAGTATCACAACCTGTACCTGCAGACGTCCGCATATGCGCCGAAATACTTTCCGCCGCAGCTGATCCAGTTCATGAATACGCGGGGGCAGGGTAAGATCATGTTCGCGTCCGACCACCCGGTGCTCTCGTTCGAGCGCTGTGTGAAGGAGGCGGAGGAGCTGAACCTGAAGGAGGGCGTGCTGGACAAGTTCTTGTACGCGAACGCCGAGCGGTTGTTCTGGAGGAATCCGAACCCGTAGCACGGTCGCGTAGTGTGATGAGCGGTGGGCAGGGGCCGGCGGCCGGGACGCGAGGGAGCGTCGGGCAGCCGAGGACGAGGGGACATCCGGCGATGAGGAGCGCATCGTCGTTCTGGGAGCGATACACGCAG
This sequence comes from Chloroflexota bacterium, assembly GCA_016213125.1. Lineage (GTDB taxonomy): Bacteria > Chloroflexota > Dehalococcoidia > DSTF01 > JACRBR01 > JACRBR01. The sequence continues at coordinate 3,401 of JACRBR010000034.1, forward strand.
CGGCGTGTCACGCGCCGCCGCCTGCTCCAGGTGGCGGGCACGGCGTCGGTGGCGGCAGGGACGATCGCGCTGGTGGGCTGCGGCTCGGACAACGGCAGAGCGACTGCTTCGCCAACGCCGGAGCGACACACGGACGGGCCGGACATCCTGAATCCAGGTGGACCGCCGCGGGCCGGGGGCCGGTACGTGACGGCCAACTCGGCCAACTTCGGGGCGTGGGACCCGCACACGGGGATCCAGGTGGCATCGGCGTACTTCCCGCGGATGTACAACCTGCTGCTGAGCCAGTCGCCGACAAAGCCGGACTACACCTTCCTGGACCTGGCGCAATCGTACGAAACGCCGGACGACCTGACGTACGTATTCAAGCTGCGGCCGGGGGTGAAGATCGCGCCGAACGGGCTGGGCGTGCCGGAGCGCGACATCGACGCGGACGACGTGAGGGCGACGTTCGAGCGGCTGAAGACGGACGCGAGCACGAACCAGTATTCGTTCGCCAGCAAGTACGTCGATGCGGTCACCGTGAGCGGCGATGTGGTGACCGTAAGGACCACCGAGCCGTACGCCTGGTTCATCAGCCGGGTGAGCTCGTCGTTCAACACGATCCCGCCGCGGGAACTGCTGGAAGGCGACATGACGCGGCTGAACCGCGAGGGCGCAGGCGGCGGGCCGTACAGGCTGGTGTCGGTGACGGAGAACGACGTCGCGAGCTTCGTACGCAATCCGAACTACTACCGGA
>JACRBR010000036.1 GCA_016213125.1 Chloroflexota bacterium
GCTCGGGCGGCGCGATCCGTCCGCCGGACACCGGTACCTCGATCGCGGCCGCGTCGGGGCCGCCGGTCGACGCATCGCCGGAAGCGCCGCTGGCCGCCGCGCCCACGCCGAACGCCACGGAAGCCCCCGTCGAAGCGATGATGCCGGCGGCGGACACGGCGCCGACGGCAGACGGGGCGCCGCAGCCGGCCGGGCCGAGCGCGCCTGCAGAGGGCGAGGATGCGGGTGCGCCCACAGGCTCGCCGCCTGATGGGGACGCGAGCGTGCCGGCGCCGGGTGTCGCTGCTCCCGAACTGGCCACGCAGCCCGCGGGGGCGATTCCGCCCGAGGGGCCACCGACTGAAGCGCCAGCCTCGCGCGTTGAGGTGGACCCGTCGGCAACGGCCGTCGGTGAGATTACTGCCCTCGCCGACGAGGGCGAAGACGATGATGACGGGAACCGGACAGGCTTCCTCATCGTCGAGATAGCAGCGGCAGTCGCCGCGGTGGCGTCCGGGGTCACCTTCGTGGCCTGGCGCACGAGGAGGAGAGGAACAGCGTGATGAGCACGAAGCGATGGATGGTCCTGGTGGGGCTCAGCGGGGCGGTCTTCTTGTCGCTGGTGGCAGCGACCTGCGGCAGCACAAAGACCACAATCCAGAACACGGAAAGCCAGACGCACGGCATCAGCGTCTCCGGCCAGGGGAAGATCGCCGGCAAGCCAGACCTGGCGAACATCTCACTGGGTGTGAGCGCGCTGGCGCCGACGGTCGCGGAGGCACGCACCCAGGCGGCGACGTCACTGGGCGCGATGATCGACTCCATGAAGGCGAATGGCGTCGACGAGAAGGACATCCAGACGTCATCGCTGAGCATATACCCGGAATACAACTACATGAACGACGGCCGGCAGGAGCTGCGCGGCTTCCGCGTGCAGAACACGGTGAACGCGAAGATCCGCGACATAGACAAGACCGGCGAAATCGTGGATGAGGCGGTGGACGCCGGCGGCAATGACACGACCATCAACGGCATCAGCTTCAGCATCGAGAACCCGGATGAACTGAAGAAGCAGGCGCGCGAAGAAGCCGTCGCCGATGCCCGGGCACGTGCGGAGACGCTGGCGAGCGCCGCCGGGGTGTCGCTTGGCGATGCGATCAACATCAGCGAGAGTTCGTACGCACCGCCGGTGTTCTATGAGGGGCGGGCGGCCGCTGACGCGGCGGGGGCCCCCGCCCCCGAGACGCCGATCGAGGCGGGGGAACTGGACGTCACGGTGGACGTGAGCATCACCTTCGCCATCAACTGACCCGCTACGACGCCGAACCTCAACGAGGCGCTCCGGGATGGGGCGCCTCGTTTCATCCTCCGGATCGGTACAATGGGGCACCGATACGGAAGGCCCGGGATTCAGCCGAACAGGGACACATGGCGACCGACCAGAAGCGTGATTACTACGACGTGCTCGGCGTGGCACGAAATGCCACTGCGGACGACCTGAAGAAGGCGTTCCGGCGCCTGGCGATGGAGTACCACCCCGACCGCAACAGCGAACCCGGGGCCGAGGCGAAGTTCAAGGAAGTGAACGAAGCCTACGAAGTACTCTCCGACCCGGAGAAGCGCTCGATGTACGACCGCTTCGGCCACGCGGCCACGGCCGGCGGGGACGGCTTTGCCCGCGGATTCGAGGGGTTCGGCTTTGGTGGCCTGGGCGACATTTTCGACGCCTTCTTCGGCGGAAGCGCCGGCAGGGCGCAGCGCGGCCCGGCGCGCGGAGCCGACGTCCGCAAGACCGTGACGCTCGCGTTCGACGAGGCCGTGTTCGGCATCGACAAGGAAGTCGAGATCGCCACGGCGGAGCTGTGTCCGTCGTGCAACGGCCTGCGCGCGGAGCCCGGTACCCAGCCGGAGCGATGCCCGACCTGCAACGGGAGCGGCGAAACAAGGCGAGTGCAGCAGAGCATCTTCGGGCAGTTCGTGAATGTGGCCATGTGCGAACGGTGCCGCGGCGAGGGGCGCATCATCACTGCGCCATGCAAGCAGTGCAAGGGCACGGGCCGCGAGAAGCGGAAGCGGAAGCTGCAGGTGAAGATCCCGGCGGGCGTGGACCACGGACAGCAAATGCGCATGAGCGGGGAGGGGGAACTGGGATCGAACGGCGGCCCCCGAGGAAACCTCTATCTCCAGCTCAACGTGAAGCCGCACGAGATCTTCCGTCGGGACGAGGACGATCTGCTGCTGGAGCTGGACCTTACGTTCGCACAGGTGGCCCTGGGCGACCTCGTTGAGGTACCGACGATCGATGGGGAGCCGCAGGAACTTCGCATCCCTTCCGGCACGCAGACCGGCGAGACCTTCATCGTAAAGGGCAAGGGGGTTCCACGCCTGCGCGGCAACGGACGGGGCGACCTCATTGTCCACGCGAACGTGATGACGCCGAAGAACCTCACGAAGGAACAGAAAGACCTGCTCAAGAAACTCGCCGAGTCGATGGGGCTGGATGTCACGCCGCAGGAGGACCGCGGGTTTATGGGCAAGATCAAGGACGCACTGGGGTAGGGGACAGGGAACAGAGGACAGAGAACAGAGAACAGAGGACAGAGGGCCGGCTTCACGGGCCCTTTTTTCGCGCCGGTTCGGGTGCGCTTACTTCGTGGCGACGAAGGCGGCGTAGAGGGGCTGCTCCAGCTCGAGTTCGCGGACGCCGGTGAGGCCGGCCTCGCCGGCCATCTCCTCGATCTCGGAGCGGGTGAAGAAGCCTACGGCGTGACCGCCCTTCGCGACGGCCTGCGGGATCTCATAGAAGAGATCGATGTGCGCGAGCACGGCGTTGTACAAGCCGGTGCAATCCTCGATGCTCTCTGGCCCCCGGATCTCTGTGATGAGCAGCGTGCCGCCCTCCCGCAGGGCGTTGCGCGCGTTGACGAGGACGATGCGAGCGTCGTCCATCTCGTGCAGGGAGATCTGGGTATAGATGAAGTCGAATGAGTCGACGCTGGTGAGGTCCTCCGCCCGCATCTCCTCGGCATGCACGCGCTCCCCGAGGTTCGCTGCGTCGATGCGCTGCCGGGCAAGCGCGATGGACGTGGGGTCCGGGTCCAGGCCCGTGATGGTGCACTCCGGGAAGGCGCGGGCCAGCGAGACGAGGCCGGCCCCGGCGCCACATCCCAGCTCGAGGATGGTGCCTCCGGCTGCGAGGCGGTCTCGCAGCCCGGGGACGGCGGGAAGGAGCACGCTCGGGAGGAACAGCTCGTAGGCGGCCTTGCTGAAGGCGTGGATGGTCTCGACCATCTCCTGGCCGTAGTCGGCGAACGGAATGCCCTCGCCAGTAGCGAAGCAGTCTCCCACGCGATCCGCCAGGCGCGACTCGACCGCGTTGTTGAAGACGAGCCCCGCCTGGTAGTGGAAGTCCTCGTCGTCCAGAAGGAGGGAGTCCATGAACGGGGCCATGGTGAAACGGCGGGTGGCCGGATCGTAGTCGAGAAGCTCGCCGGCCAGCGCCGTCTTCGCCCATGCCCGGGCGTAGCGGGCATCGAGCGAGCATCTCTCGGAGATCTCATCGAGGGTGAGGCCTTGTCCACTCTCATGGATCGCCTGCAGGATGCCGTGCTTGAGGCCGTAGTAGGCCATGCGGAGGCTGGCTGCGCCCGCGGCCCACTCGAAGAGCTTGAGCGCCTGGCCCTCTTTCGTGAGGAAGGTCTGCACTGATGTCTCCCTGGGACCTCGCGGGGGCGAGGCCTAGTTCCGTTTCCCGTGATCGCGGGCCGAAGGTGTCGCGCGTCTCATCTAACGATCGCGCCCGCGAGGTTCCGCGCGGCATTAGACACCACGCGAGGACGCCGGACAACCGGGCGTCAAGGGTGGCGATGGGCCCACACGGCGAAGAGCGGGTCGTGCCCAGCATCGCCGGATGTGGTGCAATCGCGCGCCTGCACGTCGCCGAAGCCACCCGCGTATTTGAAATACGTGGCGATGAGGGTGGCGCGCTCGCGATCATCAAGAGCGCGCCAGATGCGGACAGCCTTGGTCGGGAACATGCGGTTGGAGTACGTGACAACGAACGGCGCGCCCGGTTTCAGCACGCGCGCGACATCCCGGAAGATCTCGACCGGTCGGGTCATGTACTGGATGGACACGGTGATCACGGCACCGTCGAACTCGGCGTCTGCGTCTGGCATGCGGGGGTTGGCGTTGAGGTCGTGGACCGCGTAATCGGTGAGCTGGTGGTTCTCACGCAGTTCGATCTCGTTAAGCCCCAGGCCGGCGAGGCGGGACCAGTGGAGGTCGTCGGAGAGGTGGGACCGGTAGCTCGACATAAGGTCGAGCAGGGCGCTACGCTTCGCCAGCAACTCGTCGTAGATACGGCGTGCCGCCTCGATCGCGTGGTCGTCGATGTGGACGAGCAGCCGAGGGGCCGCATAGAAGAGCGTGTCGGCAGACTCGTCCTCACGCTCGAAGAACTCCGGCTTGAGTGCGGATTCGTCCACACATCACATGGTACGCGCTGGGCGGTGGCGGTAACGAAACTGTTACGGCGTGCGGGAGTAGCATGGAAATCCGGACGTGCTGGCGGGCTTGAGACGTGAGTGCGGGTTGCGCCGCTGACCTCATGTTGTCGAGAATGAGGGAGCGAAGGAAGGCGTAGCGATGGCGGCATTGAGCAAGGACGAGATTCGCGACCGCCTGAAGCCGATGGACGGCTGGAAGCTGGATGACGGCGAACTGGAGAAGACCTACAAGTTTGCCGGCTTCGAGGAGTCGATGGCGTTCGTGAACCGCGTGGCGGCGCTGGCAACGGCGGCCGACCACCATCCGGACATCAGTATCAAGTACGACCGGGTGAAGCTGACGCTCTCGACCCATAGTGAGGGCGGCGTGACCGGGAAGGACTTCGCCCTGATTAACCAGATCGACGGGTAGGCCCCCGCCGTCATCCCGGGGGAGTACCCGGGCGTTTGACGCGGCTGACCGCGAGTGTGCGTGCCCGCTCGTGCGGGGCCGAAGTAGCGATGGGCGCTGCGCGAAGGCGGCAGCGGCCGTAAGAGGGACGGGTGGAAGAAGAGCAGCGGTCGGGCGAGTTCATATCGTCGCCCCTATTTCGACAGATCCTCAACTGGTCGGCGCTGATCTTCGCGCTGGTGTTCTTCGTTGTCCCCCGCGTGTCCCCGTTTGGTGGCCTGAACGGCGCCATCAATGACCTCAACCTGTTCCGGCGCTTCAGCGAGTGGCTCGTCGGCAAGACCGAGGACCTGTTCCGCGACTACGGCTATTACGTCGTGTTCTTCGGGGTGCTGGCCGAGAACAGCATGTTCATCGGGCTTCTTGTTCCCGGCTCGGTCATCCTGATGCTGGGCGGCCTCTCGGCGGAAAACGGATCCATTAGCATCTGGTGGGTGATCGGGCTGGCGATCGCCGGGACGATGATCGGTGACACGGTGAGCTACCTCACCGGGCGGTTGGGCTGGGCGCGGTTCATGGAGAAGGGCACGATGGGGAAGGCGCTGGAGAAGATGCGCGAGCCCGTGCACTCGAACAGCGTGTGGATCATCCTCGGCTATCACTTCGCGGGCTATTCGAGGCTGATCGGTCCGGTGGCGGCGGGCCTGTTCCACATTCCCTACCGGCGTTGGGCCCCGCTCGACTACCTGGGCGCGACGCTCTGGGTGATCGTGTTCACCTCGATCGGAGTGATCATGGGGCTGGCCGGGGTGGAGTTTGGCGACACGAAGCGCATGGTGCAGATCCTGGAGATCGGCATCTTCGCGGTGTTCGGGACGGCCGTGGTGCTGGCCTTCATCCGATTCAACAAGGAGCAGGGTGGTTCGGGCGGCGGCGGCGCGCCCCGGCCGGGTCACGGCCACCCCGCAACGGTGGTCGTGCCGGTTGACGACAACTGACGCCAGCGTGACGGGCCGTGGTACCGTTTCCGCCGTGAAGACGCTCCCAGACTACCTGCGGAACGGGCTCGATCTAGTCTTCGTGGGGATCAACCCCGGCACGAGATCCGCGGCGACGGGACACCACTATGCCGGGCCGGGAAACCATTTCTGGCCGCTGCTTTACGAGTCGGGGCTCGTCTCCGAAGCCCTGACCTTCACCGAGGACGCCCGCGTGTTGGAGTGGAACATCGGCCTGACGAACATGGTCTCCAGGCCGTCGCCATCGATCACTGACCTGACCCTGACCGAGCTGCGCGACGGGGCGGCGACGTTGCGGCGGAAGCTGGAGCGGTACCGGCCGCGGATCGTGTGCTTCAACGGTAAGCGCATCTATGAGGTGTTCTCCGGGCACGCGTGTGACTTCGGCGCGCAGCCTGAACCCATCGACGGTTCAATGGTGTACGTGATGCCCTCCACGAGCGCGCGCACCGCGGCATACCAGCGGGCGGACAAGCTGCGTTACTTCCAGGAGCTTGCGCGACTTCTGGCCAGCGAACGCAAGGCGGCGTCGTGAGCGCAAGAGACGCAACGACCGAGATACCGGTGTTCTCACAACGCCTCGACGAAGTGCTGGGAATGATGATCAAGGGCGATGCGCCGAACGCCGGACGCTTCTGCGCCAACTGCTACACGCCGCTGGGGAAGAAGGCAGAGGTCTGCCCGCACTGCGCCACGCAAACATCCGAGCGCGCCCCACTAGCGAAAGTGCCGCCGGAGGTCATCGCGATGTATCGGCGGATGAGGACGCGGGAGAGCCTGGTCGTCAACAGCTTCGCATTCGCGGGGTTGTTCCTGGGAGTGCTGGTGTTCATGGGGCTGGTCGCGGTCGCGGTGTACCGGATGGATGGGTCGTGGGTGATGCTGTCGTTCGCGACGGTAGTCTTGCTCGTGGGGGGGCGGATCTTCGCAGGGGTCCTGGGCGGCTGGATCGGCGACGACATCGGCTACAACTTCGCCCATAAGAAGCTGGCGCTGGAGTGGGTGGAGTTCGAGCACACGCGTGACGACTCGCCGCCGCCGGAGGCTGCTCACGCCCAGCCCGCTCCGGCCACGAGCCCCCAGTAGACGCGTGAGATATATCGAGATCGTCGCCAGCGTCCCTGTGGCCGACGCGGAGCGCGCCGCCGATATCATGCGCGAGGTAACCGAAGGCGGTGTCTGGATCGAGACGCCGTTCTCCCAGCACGATCTCGAGTCGGACGCTACCATCGCCGCGGATGGCGCCTTCGTCGTTCACGCGTACATCCCGGGCGACGCCGATCGAGGTGGTGCGGTGCTCGACGCGAAGCAGCGTCTGACGGAAGCCGGCATCAACACGGAGATCGAGGCGCGGATTGTCGCCGCCGAGGACTGGGCAGAGGCATGGAAGGAGCATTTTCACGTCGAGCGGTACGGCGACCGCATCGTCGTGGTCCCGTCGTGGCGCGAGTACGCGGCGAAGGACGGAGACGTGGTGCTGACGCTAGATCCGGGCATGGCCTTCGGGACGGGGCAACATGAGACGACGCGGATGTGCCTCGAGGCACTTGAGCATGCGGTCGAGCCGGGCTCGCGACTGCTGGACGTTGGATGCGGTTCGGGCATCCTGTCGGTCGCGGCCTCCAAGCTGGGGGCACGTGATGTCTGGGCGGTGGACGTCGATCCGATTTGTGTGAAGGTCACGACGGAGAACGCTGACGTGAACGGCGTGACGCTGCGCGTGGGGCGGGGGAGCATGGGTGCCGCGTGGCCCTTCGAGGTGGCAGCGGACGCCCGATTTGACGTCGTGGTGGCGAACATCATCGCCCGCGCGATCGTCGAGATGGCCGGCGACCTTGCGGGCGCGTTGACGGTGGGCGGACGGCTGATCGTTTCCGGCGTTATCGCCGAGCGCGAAGGGGAGGTAGTACATGCACTCGAGGAACAGGGCTTGCGCGTCGAGTCCGTTCGCGCGATGGGCGAGTGGCGTTGTATCGAAGCGGTGAAGGCGTAATGCGCCGCTTCTACGTCGACGCGGATGTACTCTCCGGCGGCGAGAAGACGCTTGTCCTCGAAGGTGCGCTGGCGCACAGGCTGGCGAAGGTGCTGCGTTTGCGGGCCGGGGATGAGATGGCGCTCTTCGACGGTGGCGGTGAAGACGTCGTTGTGCGGCTGGTGGACGTGAGCGATCGCAACATCAAGGCGATAGTCGTCGAGCGCGTGCCGGGCCCCGCCGAGGCGCCCACGAAGGTGCACCTGTACCAGTCGATCACGAAGGGCGAGCGGTTCGAGTGGCTCGTCGAGAAGGCGACGGAGATCGGGGTCGTGCGGATCGTGCCGCTGGTGACGTCGCGCGCGGTGGTCAGGACGCCGGGCGAGGGCAACCGCATCGACCGCTGGCGGCGGATAGCGATCGAAGCCGCAGAACAGTGCGGGCGGAGCGTTGTGCCTGTTGTCGAGGCGCCGGTCTCATTCCAAGAGGCACTCGCGTCAGCGCCTGGCATTGTGCTCTTGCCGTACGAGGCCGGGGACCACCTAACGCCTAACGTCCAGACGGTGCTGCAGGACAAGATCGACGAACTGTACGCCGAGGGCGCCGTCAGCGTGCTCGTCGGGCCGGAGGGCGGCTATGAGCGGCAAGAAGTCGAGCAGGCGGTGGCCGCGGGCGCGACGGTGGTCACGCTGGGGCAGCGGGTCCTCCGGTCAGAGACGGCGGGCCTCGTGGCGGCGACGCTTGTGATGCAGGCCTGCGGCGAGCTGGGGTAGGGACTGATAGAGCCTCAGTCCATCGGCGTCCCGCCGGTGACGTTTAGCGTCTGGCCCGTGATCCAGCTTGCGTCGTCGGACGCGAAAAACGCGACGGCGGCGGCAATGTCCTCGGGCCGTCCCTGGCGTCCCAGGAGTATTGAGCGCAGCACGGCCGACTTGATCCCCTCGTAGTTCGCGCCGAAGCGTTCGGCCATGTGCTGGAATGTGCCATCCATCATGTCCGTGTCGACGGAACCGGGGGCTATCGCGTTGACCGTGATGGCGTGCGGCGCGCACTCGACGGCGAGCATTTGCGTGAGCCCGACCATGCCCCACTTCGTGGCGCAGTAGGCGCCGTACTGGGGGATGCCCATGCGTCCCGCCGCTGAGGAAATGTTGATGATTCGCCCGCCCCCCTCGCGCGCCGTCATCGAGCGCAGGGCGCGGCTGGTAAGCAGGTAGACGGCGTTCAGGTTCACGTCGACCACGCGATACCACTCCTCGTCGGCGATCTCCCACATGTTCTGGCGGCCGGCGATGCCCAGCCCGGCGTTGTTCACGACGATGTCGATTCGCCCGAGCGTCTGCAGCGTCTGGTCCACGATACGCTCGGCCCCCGCCGGCTGGGTGAGATCGACATCCAGTCCGAGTGAGCGGCGTCCCATCGCTGCGATCTCTTCCTGGACCGAGGCTGCGCCTCGCCACCTGATGGCTTTCTCGTTGTCGGGGAAGCGTTCCGGCGGGCGGGGAGAGCCGACGGCGACGACGTCGGCCCCATCGCGGGCCAGCCGCAGCGCGATGCCGCGCCCAATGCCCCTGTGGCGTGCTGCGCCCGTGACGATCGCGACTTTGCCCTGCAGGTCAGCCATTGAAACCCCTTTCGATGAAAGGCATTGCTCGATCTAGTGGTGGTGAACGTGAAGGCCGTGCGCCGCCGCATGGTCTGCCATATGCGCGTCCCGATCCATGATGTCCGGCTCGTCGGGGTCGATGTGGATGTTGGTGACGACGGCTCCGTCTACGTGGCGCCGGAGATCGGCCTCGATTGCTTCGGAGAGGACGTGCGCCTCGCTGACCGACATCGCCCGATCCACGAGCGCGTGCATGTCGATATGCGTCTCGCGGCCGGACTTGCGGGTGCGGAGCGCGTGGTAGCCGCGCAGGCCGGGGTGGGACGTATCGAGACACTCCTGGATGGCGTCGAGCGTCGCCTGCGGGAGCGACGTGTCCAGCAGTTCGCTCAGGGAAGCGCGGAGGATCCCGAAGGCGATCCAAACGAGGTACAGCGCGAGCAGGAGTGCGACCAGCGGGTCGAAGATGTGGTTGCCGGTCACGCCAACCAGCACGAGCGCCGCGCCCACAGCCACGGCCTGAACGACGTTGGTCAGCAGGTGCCTCGCGTCGGATGCTACGGCGACCGAACCGCTGATGCGGGCCGCGCGGTGCGCGTATCCAGCGACGAGCAGATTGACCACGGCCGTGATGCCGACCGCGATGAGCGACGGACCTACGTGCACCTCCGGATCCTCGGCGAACAGGCGGCGGACGGCGGCGACGGTGATGAAGAGGGCGCCGCCGGCGATCAGCCCCGCCTGCGAGAGCGATGCGAGGCTCTCGGCCTTGCCGTGACCGTACGGGTGCTCCTCATCAGCTGGTTGCAGCGCGAGACGGACCGTGAAGAAGACAAGCGCGGAGGCGAGGAGGTCCTCGGCGCTGTCGACGCCGTCGCCGAGCAGGGCGATGGAACCGAAGAGCAGCGCGAACGCGAGTTTCACCACCATGAGTGCCGCGTTGGAAACAACGGAGAGGATGGCAGCCTTGCTGGCGACGTCGTACTCGCGAAAGCTCTGGGCCATCGGTGTCATACGGGCAGGATACTCGCGTGACGGCTATGGCGTGATACCAGCGGCGTCGAGCGCGACCGCAGCGAGGTGGCGGCGCGCGGCTTCGTCACGCATCAGCGTCGGGGCGACGATGCAACGAACTCCCAGCGGCTCGATCTCGGCAGCGCGATCGCCGTCGGCTTCGTCGATGATAAGGCCGTCGATTAGCCCGGCGTACATGCGCGCGACGCCGGTGACATCGACGACGTGGCCCAGCCCCGCCATCATCTCGGCGGCGGGCGGCTGCAGCGAGCGGCCCGCGATGATCGGGCTCACCGCGATGCGTGGACGATCGAGCTGAGCGACGGCCTCGCGGATGCCAGGCACCGCCAGAATCGGGGCTATGCTACCGATCGGGTTGCTGGGCGCGATGAAGAGCGCTTCCGCTTCGCGGATCGCGTCGAGCACACCCGGCGCCGGCCGGGCGGCCCCGGCGCCCTCGAAACGCACCCCGCGCACTGGATCCTGCGCGTGCCGCTCGATGAGGAACCGCTGGAAGGGAACGTCCCCGCCATCCGTCTCGACCACGGTCCGTACGCGATCGTCGGACATGGGTAGCAGCCGCACGCGGACCCCGAAACCTCGCGCGATGTCGGCGACGACGGCGGAGAGTGGCAGGTCATCGCGCAGGAGTCGGGTGCGGTGAATGTGTGTCGCGAGATCCCGGTCGCCGATCTGGAACCATGTCTCGTGACCGAAGCGGCGCATATGCTCGAGCCAGCGGAACGTCTCGCCCCGGAACCCCCAGCCCCGCTCCTCGTCGACTTCGCCGGCGAGCGCGTACGTCACGATGTCTGGATCGGGAGAAACGTACAGTCCGTGGAACTCGTCGTCGTCCGCGGTATTGATGATGGCCGTGATGCGCTCGGGCTCGATCGTCGAAGCAAGGGCCCGGACGAACCGCGATCCACCCACGCCACCACAAAGCACGGTGATCATCAGACGGGCACCGCCTCGGTGCGCCGCTCGCGGAGGCCGCCCTGGGTCTTGCCGTTCGCGATATCGTGGCGCTCCGCCCGGTCCCAGAGCAGCAAAGCCCCCAGGCCGCCTACCAGCGTGAGAAGGGCGTACATGAGGAACATCGCCTGCAGGCCCCAGGTGTCGGCGATGAAGCCGCCGATGGGCTGCAGGGACAGGGCGATGCTGGCAGCGACGCTCTGCACGGAGAGCATCGTCGCGCGGCGTTCGCTGGGGATGCGGAGATTGACGTACTTCGCCAGCACCGGGTTCTGCATCCCGGCGATGCCGCCCATGCCCAGGAAGGCAACGAAGATCCACGATCGATCAATCCCGGCGAGCGCGAATCCGGCGATCCCGAGGGTGATAGGCATCGCGTAGAACGCACCGCGCTCGCCGATGCGGGAGATGAACCAGCCGGCAAGCAGGGCCGTCGCGATGCCCGCGCCGCGAACGGGCGCCTGCCAGAGACCGAGATTGCCGATGCTCACGCCGTGTTCGTCCAGGAACGGCTGCTCGAACACCATTGGGGCGAAGGCGCCCATGGATACAATGCCGCTGAAGATGATGATGTAGCGGAGGGTGGGGGTATTCCACGCGTCCCGCATCCCTGTGGCAAGCGTCCGGAAGTACGCCTCCGGTTCCGCATCGAGCGTGTGGCGCGGTTCGTGCATGAAGAAGGCCACGGGCAACGCACAAAGCGCTACGATTGCGCTCAGCGTGATGACGAACGTGTAGCTGGTGACCTCCGCGATCGGCGCGCCGATGAGGATACCGACAAGGGCCGCAACGGACCGCAGCGCCCAGAGACGGCTCGTCGCGCGCTGGAACTCATCTTCCCTCCCAGCCTGGCGAAGGCTGTCGAACAGGAGCGCCGAGTCGGCGCCGGACTGGAAGGTGAGCGCCAGGCCCCAGGCGACGTACGACACGAGGATGATGGCGTAGTTGTCCGCGATGCCGAAGACGAAGACCGCGATGGCGAAGAACCCGCTTCCCAGCATGAGCGACGTCTTGCGCCCGAAGCGATCGGCGACGGCCCCCGTGGGCACCTCGGCGAGGATGATGAGGAGGAAGAAGGGGGTGTCGAGCAGGTTGATCTGTGTCAGCGAGAAGCCCCGGTGATCGCGGAGGTAGATCACCCAGATGGGGAGCCAGAGCTGGAACTCCATGAGAAAGCGGTAGAGGTAGGACTTCCAGACGTTGGCTTCGAACGCCATCTCGTCGCGAACGCGTGCCAGCAGGTCCATAGGGCAGGAGTATATCGAGGGCCGGAGCCGGGGAATGAGAAACGGGGGCTCCGTGAGAAGCCCCCGTTGTCAAGTCCTGTTGGACGCGACGATGTTACGCCCTGAGAATCTCGGCCCCGACGTCGAACATGAAGAATCCTGGAGCATAGATGCTGTCGTCGCCGACGAAGAGCGCCAGCACGATCGCCCACACGGCGAAACCGCAGGCCACAGCGACCAGCGTTTTCCCGGCGGGGGCGTCCGTCGCACTCTGCACGGCGATGACGGTAGCCCCGAAGAGCAGTGCCACCGACGTGAGCCCGATACCGAAGTCGAGCACCGGTATGAAGAGGATCACGCCGAGCGCGAGCGGCGCCGTGGCGAATCCCATGACGCGCACCAGCTCCTGGATATCCACGCGGGCGCGGAAGAGTTGACCCAACACGATGTACGTGATGCCAACCCATACGCCCCAGAGAATGACCGAGAGAACACTCCCGATAATGAACGACTTCAGGAAGATGTCGCCACTCGACAGGTAGAAGTCACTGTCTGGGCCGTTGAGCGCCCACCAGAGCCACCCGCCCAGTCCAAAGAGAAGCGTGGATACGACTGCGACGAGGACCGCCGGCACCGTCGATGCGGCGTCTCCGCGAACCTCGTCGAACACGGATGTGTCCAGCATGGCGAGCCGCCGGATCCGCTGGATCAGGGCGGTGGTGTCCATGCCCCCGGCTTGCTGCATCCCCATGTCCTTCACCTCCAACGGGCGCTGCCTGCATCAGCGGGCAGCCTGTAGGTGTCCTGCCGAAACGGTTTAACCGCATATCTAATACACCAATTGCGTCAAGATGTCCAGTGGCCGCGGGCACTTTTCGCCGCCTTCAGAGGGGGGATTTGGCGGGGAGGCCGGGCCGCCGAGGGTACGCGTCAGGTGTGGCGCTCTGTTTGAGGACCGTGACCAGCTTCTGGGGCGGTCCCGGAACGTCGAACGGCAACACGAAGGCCTTGCCGGACAGCAGCTTCAGGGCATTGGCGGCGGCGGCCACCTCGTCGTTGGCGCGGGAGCCCTTCGGGGTCACCAGCCGGCCTCCGACGCGCGCGAAGGGGAGCGCGAGCTCTACAAGGACAGGTAACGGCGCGACGGCCCGGGCGATCACGAGGTCGAAGCGCTCCCGCAGGCCCGAA
>JACRBR010000033.1 GCA_016213125.1 Chloroflexota bacterium
ACCGCCGCTTCGTCAAGAACCGGCACCGAAAGGGCGGCCAGTCGCAGCGCCGCTTCGACCGCATCCGCGAGAAGCAGGTCCACGAGCTGTTCGGCATGGCCTGCGAAGACGCCCGCGCGACCTTCACGCCGTATGAATCCGAGATCGAGCACCTGTTCCTGGGCGGCGACCGGCAGGCGCTCATCGCCTTTCGCAAACAGTGCGACTACTTCGAGCGCTACGGCCCGCGCCTGATGTCGCGCCCGCTCCACATCCCCGGCGACCCTCGCAAGGCGTCGCTGGCGGCGGTGCCGCGGGAGGCGTGGGCCAGCACGATGTACCACGTCGCGGCCGAGTAGACGCCACGCAGGCGCGGGCCGTTTGCGCCAGCCCCGTCCGCCTGCTGAACTGTCCCCGACGCGCTCGCCCACGGGGCGGGCGCAGCCGTATCTGACGACTGACGACTGACGACTCAGGAGCGGGACCGGACCACCCATGCCCAATCACCAATCGCAAGACCCCAAGCACCACCTCTGGTGGAAGCACGGCATCATCTACCAGATCTACCCGCGCTCGTTCCAGGACTCGAACGGCGACGGCATCGGCGACCTGCAGGGCGTGATCGACCGGCTCGACTACCTGAACGACGGCACACCGAACTCGCTCGGCATCGACGCCATCTGGTTCTCGCCGACCTTCCCCTCGCCCATGGCCGACTTCGGGTACGACGTCTCGGACTACGAGGGCGTGCACCCGGACTTCGGCGACATGGCCGTCATGGACAAGCTCATCACCGAGGCCCACAAGCGCGGCATCCGTATCATCCTCGACTTCGTGCCCAACCACTCGTCGAACCAGCATCCGTGGTTCATCGAGTCCCGCTCCTCGCGCGACAACCCGAAGCGCGACTGGTACATCTGGCGCGATCCCGGGCCTGCGGGCGAGCCGCCGAACAACTGGATCGCCGTCTTCGGCGGATCCGCGTGGGAGTGGGACCAGAAGACGCAGCAGTACTACCTGCACCTCTTCCTCAAGGAGCAGCCCGACCTCAACTGGCGCAACCAGCAGGTCGAGCACGCCATGCACGACGTGCTCCGCTTCTGGATGAACCGCGGCGTCGACGGCTTCCGCATCGACGTGATGGACCGCATCGTCAAGGATCCGGAGATGCGGGACAACCCGCCGCAGCCGGACCGCCGCTGGGCCGAGCTCGCGGGGCAGATGGCACTGCAGCGGCACACGCAAGACCAGGACTGGCCCGACATCATCGACTACGTCCGCCGCATCCGCACCGTCGTCGATGAGTTCCCCGAGCGCATGACTGTCGGCGAGGTCTTCGGCACGCCGTCGAACATCGTCCGCTACTACGGCGGCGAGAAGCTCGACGGGCTGCACATGGGCTTCAACTTCCCACTGGTGCGCCTGTACATGAACCGCTGGACCGCAGAGCGCGTGCGGCGGTACGTTGACGCCTTCGAGGAAGCGCTCCCGCCTGGCGGCTGGCCGAACTGGGTGCTCGGCAACCACGACGTCGACCGCGTCGCCTCACGCCTGGGCGGCGGTGAGCTGGGACAGGCGCGCGCCCGCATGGCGGCCCTGATGCTGCTGACGCTGCGCGGAACGCCGTTCATCTACTACGGCGAAGAGCTGGGCATGGCGAACGTCCCCGTCCCCGATGACCAGCTCCAGGACCCCGCGCGCCTCTACGGCCCCGGCCGCGACCCCGAGCGCACGCCGATGCAGTGGACGCGCGACGGAGACTTCACCACCGGCACACCCTGGCTCCCGTACGGCGACCTCTCCCTCAACGTCGAGGACGCGGCGCGCGATCCAATGTCGATGCTCTCGCTGTACAAGCGCCTGATCTGGTTCCGCCGCGGCTCCGATGCCCTGGTCCACGGCGCCTACGCCCCCGTCGAAGGCACCCCACCTGGCACCTTCGTGTACACGCGCATCCACAACGACGACCGCCTGCTCGTCGCCCTGAACTTCACCACCGACCCCATCACCATCGACATCCCGGCAAGCCTCAAGCTCACCGAACTGCTCGAGAGCACCCACGTCGACCCGCCCGTCGCGCAGCAGATCACCCTCCACCCCAACGAAGGCCGCCTCTACCGGCTGGCGTGATCACGCACTGTAGGGGCACGCCGCGGCGTGCCCCTGTTCGTCCACGAATCAGTCCGCGTGCGACAGCACCCACAGTCGATGTGGCACAGCCGTCCCCGGCTGTGCAGCGCAGCAAAACAAGACGAACGTTACGCGCACGTTCAGCCCGCGCAGTTCACTGCCACAGAATGATCAGCAACCAGCGCCTACCCCACCACCTGCAAG